>JBQGBW010000011.1:0-62122 GCA_052043475.1 Magnetococcales bacterium HHB-1 | reverse complement strand
CAGCCATCAAGTGGCCTCAGAAGTTCAGGAGCACCTTGGAAATATTGTATTTAAAACCCGCATTCCTCGCAACAGCAGCATCAGCGAGGCTTCCAGCTTCGGTAAACCTGTCCTCTGGTATGATACGCTCTCCTCAGCCTCTTACGCTTTTTTAAACCTGGCCATGGAAATTACGAAAAAGATATAGTCATTGATGGATAAAATAAATTTATCTATAATAAAGAGATCATCGCCAAACGTAACAGTCGAGTGTGTTAAAAACCCCATATCTAAATATAATGCTCAAAGTGAAAACCCGGCAAATTTTTCCTCATCAAGATATCATTTTTGCACAAAAGATACGCTTTAATAAGAGATCATATATTAATTATTTTATTCAATGAGTTAGAGATTATATAGGGTAGGGGAGGGGAGATAACCTATATAATAGATAAAAACAGTCTGCGACTTTTATGTATCATTGTGTGATTAAATCATCACGCACAGACATTCAACATCGCCATTCTTATTTAAGAGAAGAGACAACAGCCATAGAGGCTCGTTTATCTTCGGTCTTCCACTTAACTAAATAATAGATACATGAGCAATCTTAAATTTAAATCCGGTGGCTTAGGACGCGGTTTGGGCTCCCTTCTTGGTGAAGACTCCGTTGAAGACCTCTCTAAAGAGAACGTACAAGCCCTCTCTATAGAGGCGATTGCCCCCAACCGTTGGCAGCCCAGACGCACATTCTCTGAAGAATCCCTGGCTGAGCTGGCCAGTTCCATTCAGGAACAGGGAGTTCTACAGCCAATAATTGTACGTCGCCAACATGATGACGATAATGCACCACCCTACGAGCTGATCGCTGGAGAGCGGCGTTGGCGCGCCTCAAAACAGGCGGGTTTAATCGAAATCCCCGCGCTAATCAAAGACCTGAATGATGCACAAACCCTTGAAATTGCTATACTAGAGAACGTTCAGCGGGAAAATCTCAATCCCGTTGATTTAGCGAGAGGCTACCAACGACTAATGCATGAATTTGATTACAATCATGCAACAATTGGTCAAAAGATTGGCAAGAGTCGCATGGCCATCACCAACGCTTTGCGCCTACTCAAACTGCCCGAAGAGGTACTGGAACTGTTGCAAAAAGGCCAGATCTCTGCGGGACATGGCCGCGCTCTATTAGGTCTTGGTAAGGCCGTCAAAACAATGATACGTTTCGCCCATCGCATCGTTGAAGAGGGTATGACCGTACGCGAAATCGAAAAATTGGTGCAGGAACGCGCTAAAAAGATTACGCCGGATAAAAAAACATCAGCAAAATCAAGCAACTCAAGAAAAGATGCAGGAATTCTTGGAATTGAAGAAAAACTGGCAGATGACTTGCGTACTAAAGTGAGCATAACCCACCGACAAGGTCGTGGGAAATTAATTCTAGAGTATTCGACGCTTGAGGAATTGGAGGAGTTTGCCGACAAACTAATTAAATAACATCGTCCGATTCTTTATTTTTGGATGAATATGAAATGCTTTCTCGCTTTTGTGGCAAAAAAATCACATGGTGTGATAAATTTGATTTTTTTCCTTTGACATAGGTTGCCAGATTTGGTATCTATTTAGTCACAGCGTTACAAAAGTGTTCTTGTAAAGCTCTATTTTATCCAAAATCCTTCTTTTTAGTAATCTAGAATATTTATGGTGCCCCCGATTTTTTAAGGGGGAAAATAAGGAGTATAGTATGAAGAAGTCTCTTATCCTTGGTGCTGCCGCCCTCGCTTCCATCGCTTTCGCCCCTATCGCTTCCGCTGGTGAAGTTAAAATGGGTGGTTCTTACATGTTCCGTGCTGGTGATGCCGGTTTGTCTCCCGATGAAGCCGCTCAAACCACAACAGACACCGAGCAAGCGACTCATCGTCTTCAAATCAGCATGGACTTCATCGCTGATAAAGCAACACATGCGCACATGGTCACACGTGTTTTCGACACCAACGTGGTCGAAGGCTCAAATGTTGACGCTGATGTCAGTGCCGCTGGAACACTCGATGCAGATACATGGGAAGTCAAACAACTCTGGTTAGAAACAGAAGTTATGGGCTTCGGTCTTAAAGTTGGTGAAATGCCCATCGCTCTGAATGACGATGTCTTCATTAACCAAGACACTAACTCCTCTGGTGCAATCGTTGTCTCTAAAAGCTTCGGTGACCATACTGTCTTAGGTGCCTGGGTTAAAGCGCAAGAGAGCACAGTAACCAACGAGCAAGACGATGCTGACCTCTGGGTACTTTCAGCACTGGGTAAAGTCGGTAAACTGGAATACCAAGGTACTTTGGCCTACTTAGAAGCCGGTTATGACTCTGTCCTGACCCAACGTGGTGGTTCCGGTACAGCACCTACTGGTACTCAAGATACAGACAATGCCTGGATCGCTGGTACTGTAAAATATGCCGCGTCACCTGCTTTCAACATTACCGCAACAGCCATCTATGAGTCCGGTTGGAATAACTATTCCGATACAACGACTATTACCGCTGGTGAGAACAATCAGCAAGGTGACTCCGGTTACTCTCTCTCCACACGCTTAAATGGTAAAGTGGGCGGAGTTAAGTGGAACGCCTACGGTGTCTACGCTTCTGAGAACTACAGTGACATCCAACAATCCGGTGGCGGTTGGTCAAAAACCTGGGATATGGGTGGACCTGGTGCCTCTGATCTGGTTTCTGTCTGGACTGGTGCTCAAGGCGCTGCTAACAACAATACCTCCGACAGTGAGAACATCTGGGGTGTTGGTGCTGGTGTCTCCTTCAAAGCAGGTAAAGTTACCATTAATCCCATGCTGGACTTCGTGAGCGTTGTTGAGCCCGATATCACTGGTGACGGTAACGACGAAGTTAAGTTTGAAGATGCTTGGGGCGGAAGTTTGGCTCTCTCCACAATGCTGAACAATGCTACCAGCCTCTCCGTATCCGGTCACTGGCTGAACCCCAACGAGTCTAACCTCGCTGGTGTTACCGCTCAAACCATCCACTTCTATCAAGCCAGCCTGAAAATGAAATTCTAATCTGAATTGATAGAATGTTGAGAATAAAAAGAGAGTGCCTTTATGGTACTCTCTTTTTTTTTTCTCTTTTTTCATTAATAATGAATGTTAGCATTGAGATGATCCAACAACGCGATGATTAAAATATTTTATCCATAACTTCCAACGGAATAAAAACAGTGGCCATGAAATTTAAAACAGGCTTAAAAACACCTATCAAACCACTCATTCTCCTGCTCTCACTCTCTTTGGCTGGATGCTCCTCTGGGCTATGGAATACAAAGAGTAAAATTGATGAACATGAACTGAGCCAGTTTGGCCAGAAAAAAGTACTCACTGAGATCGCAAGAGGAAATGATGACTTCGGCTCTGCCGCCGCTGAAGGCATGCCCAGCATGTTCACCTTTGGCACTCCAGATGGTCTACTCTCCAGCGGAAAACCAGGACCAGTAAATCAGCGCTTTGAAAAACTCTTCTCCGCTGCACTCGATGTGGTGATGGATCTCCCAGTGAAAGTCGCCAGCAAAGAGGGCGGGTTTATCGCCACTGACTGGAAACAAGACCCCAACAGCCCCCAGATACGCTATCGTCTCAATATTCGCGTCTCAGGCCAAGCACCCTATGGTCAGGTTAAAGTCTCTGTCTTAAAACAAGCCTTCAATGGTGGACACTGGAACGACCAGGCCGCCGATACAAAGATCGCTCGCCATATCGAAAAAGCCATTCGCAAACGGGCAGGAAAGATCTCAACCAAAAGCTAATAGAAGATAAAAATGGAGAGCAGATCTGCTCTCCATTTTTTTTATCACATAACCAACCACACAGTTGATACATAGATACCGAAGTGTTGAGAATCATCGCATTGATATGTATCATAATGTGTATGGTGCATACACATTATGATTCTAAAGGAGGATCTATGTCTCACCGCGTAAACATTATTTTCGAAGATCCTGTCTGGACTCTACTGGAACAGATCCCTAGAGGGTCACGTAGCCAGGAAGTTAATGAGGCTTTGCGTCATTGGTTCGGCCGTAAGAGGCGGCAACAGGTCGCCAATGATATGGACGATCTTAGATCCAAGATAACGTCCGTCCCCTCGAAAGATCTTGTGGCTGTCGTTCGTGAGGATCGGGATCGTTAGGGGCGAATCTCGGATTCTAAGGAGAAGTTGTTCCTGGCAGCCGACAAATCACACAGCCGGCGGGTTTCGCCTTGATGATGATCGCTGTGGCTTTGCGACAGGACGACGATCATGGGGATTTAAAGGCAGTGGCATCGTTAAATTAACATGCTCTGTACTCACCGGATAATCCAACTCCTGAAAACGACTCTCTCGATAATCCATAAAACGAATATCGCTGCGGCCCTCTGCAACACGCTCCAAAATACTGTGAACCATACGCACAGAGGCATTAGGCAAGCAGATACCATGGCCTGACTTTGTTGTCGTCACCATGGTGAACATCGGAATCACAGAGACCATCGGCGTCAGTTGATCCGCCTCCAGATAACCCGACTCCACCAAGCCATCATGGGCACCAGAGATGACCGAAGGGTAGGACTTATGCTCCCGATAATATTCGATACATGCCCGGCTTAAGGTGAAAAAGAGCCCTAAAATCAATGTCACTTCATCGTTGGGCATATCTTCAAAAGTCGTACGCTCTCGAATCTCCCGCAACTTCAACAGTAACCAGACAACAGCGATCAAAACAATGACAACCAACAAAGAGTCATAAACAATAGCATTCATGGTCGCATTTCCCACATCATGGATAACAATAAAATGCCCATATTATTTCAGACCAGATTATCCCAATCCATGACAAATCATGGCTCCCTTAAAAAAAAAAGAGTCCCCACACTAAAAAAAACAGTCTGAAGCACAATTAAATTAAAAAAACGTTCGCTTTTCCCAGTAGCTTTTCATGAGAGAAAAGGGTAGGATACCTCAAAAGAGCAAACTTTTCTCCTGCTCCAATAAAAAATGATTTGCAACTGGCGCTAAACCATCACACACTTAAATTAGCGCTTCATTTTTTAATACGTTGCACCACTCAAATTAAAAAATGCATGGAGGTTATCAACCATGGCCGATAAGACCCTGGATGCCAAAGGATTAAACTGCCCTCTCCCTATTCTTCGGGCTAAAAAAGCACTGAAATCAATGGAAGCAGGCCAAGTCCTCGCCATCGAAGCCACCGATCCTGGCTCCGCTAAAGATTTTGAATCTTTCTGCGCTCAAACCGGTAACGAGCTGATTAAAGCCAGCGAAGCCGATAATGTATACTACTACGAAATCCGCAAATCATAAGGAGATTCGCAAATGGCAGATCAGAAAAAACTCGCCATTATTGCGACCAAAGGCACCCTGGATATGGCCTATCCGCCGCTGATTCTCGCAACCACAGCCGCGGCCCTCGACTACGAAGTGACCATCTTCTGGACCTTTTATGGCCTGCAAGTCCTCAAAAAAGAGCGCAACTTGAAAATCTCCCCCCTAGGCAATCCCGCCATGCCCATGCCCGTGGATATGCCCGTTCTGGTTCAAGCCCTGCCTTTCATGGAAGGGATCGCAACCAGCATGATGAAAGCCAAAATGGAGAAGAAAGGGGTGGCCAGCCTCGATAGCCTTCTTGAAATCGCCGTCGAAAGCGACGTGCAGATGATCGCCTGCCAAATGACCGTCGATCTCTTCGATTTCAAACATGAAGAACTCCTTGATAATCTGGAATATGCTGGCGCAGCGAAATTCTTCGAAGTCGCTCAAGATGCAGATATCACGCTTTTTATCTAAAACAGATTAAAAAGACACCTCCGCCCGGCCTCTTTGCCGGGCTTTTTTTTGCATTAAACTTACAAAATTCTTTTAAAATATACAGTTAAATGTTCTGCTTCAATATCTAACGGGAACTGCTCAAAATGGATGAAAAATATTTTGATTTTCTGATGCAATCAGAAGCTTTCCGCGATATTCCAGAAAAAACACTACGCCATCTAGATCCGCCACCAAAATGTCTGATCTTCTCAAGAGGAGAGATCATCATCCATGAAGGTGATTTAAGCAATAGCGTCTATCTGTTGGTTAAAGGACGACTACGCATCTTTCGCCACGAATCCGATGGCAACCGAAAAAGGATCAATGATATCGCTCCAGGAACCTTTCTGGGCGAGATGTCCCTGCTCACAGAAGAGCCCGCTTTAGCAACCGTACAGGTGATGCGCCAAGCGACAGTAATCCAGATCGCTAAAAAAGCCTACTTCTCTCTGATTAAAAGCTCCCAACCTTTCACCCACCAGGTGGTACAAACCGTTGTGGGTTACTATCGCAGCCACCTGCACCAAAAAAGCAGCCAATCTTATCGATATATTGCACTCTACAACCTTGATCCCGCAATCGATGGCCATAACTTTATGCAGACGCTAAAGAGAGCCATTGCGCCTAAGCGTTGTGGAACATTAACCGCCGATCAACGTCCTCAAACCTTCAAAACCACAAAAAATCTAGGCCCCACGACAGCCATTCATTTTTTAGAGCATGGTCAATGGCTAAGATCTTTGGAAGAGAATAATGATGTTACCCTCTTTCTCACCGATGGAAAAGAGGAGATATGGCATCAGTTTGTGATGCATCATGCGGATATGGTACTCCTTCTCACCAAAGATAACTCCCCCCAAGAGGGGATTGATCTCTGTGAAGAGGACGCCACCAAAGACCACCTTGATCTCATGCCACGCTTCGATCTACTCCACTTCCACAATGGCCATCACATCAAGCCAGGAGAACTAAAAAAGTGGCGTCAAAAAATCCCCTTCCCCCTACAACGCGCGCACCATATTAACCCTAAAAACAGTCATGATATCGCACGACTGGCCAGAGTCGTTACAGGAGAAGAGAACGGCTTAGTCTTAGGCGGTGGCGGTGCACGAGGACTTGCCCATATGGGCGTTCTTAAGGCTCTGGAAGAGAACCATATTCCCATCGATTTTATCTGTGGAACCAGTATGGGCTCCTTCATTGCCGCACAGTGGGCCATTGGCATGAGCGTCGAAGAGATGATCCAAACCAACAGAGAGATCTGGATCAATGCACGACCCACACGGGAGTATACACTTCCGCTGCTCTCATTCCTACGCGGAAAACGGCTCCACGACGCCTATAAACGCTGTTTTAAGGGGTGGCAAATCGAAGATCTCCCCATAGGGTTCTTCTGCATCTCTGCCAATATCTCCCGCAACAAAATGGAAATACACGATCAAGGACCGCTCTGGAAGTGGGTGCGCGCCAGTTGCTCCATTCCTGCCATGGGGCCACCACTGTTTCATGAGGGGGAGATCTTCGTTGATGGTGGAATTCTCAACAACCTCCCCGCAGATATCTTAGCTCAAAGAATGCGGGGCAAAATGATTCTGGTGGATGTCTCTCCCCCTGAAACCATCACCGTGCCTGAATCTTTTAATGAGGAAGTTCCCTCTGGTTGGAAACTACTCTGGAAAAAACTCAATCCCTCTTACAGAAATGATATTCGCGCACTCCCCAGCCTCTTCGATATGATCTACCGCTCGGTCATCTTAAACAGTGATCGCTTAGCCCAGAAAGTTTATGATCTCGCCGACCTGCTGATTAAACCCCCTGTGGAGAAGTATGCTATTCTTGACTTTAAAGAGTTAGATGAACTGGTCGAAGTGGGATATCAGGAGACAATCAAGAGCTTATCCAATTCGTCCTTCGTCTCACACTCAAAAGATTAACCCACTAAAGCCGGCGCATGCTTTTTTATCGTTTTTTTCTTCTGCCGAAATAGAAGCGCATAGAGCACTGGAACCACGCCCAATGTCAGTAGTGTGCCTAAGAGCATACCAAAAGCGATCACCGAAGCCATACCATAAAAGAGCGGATCTCGTGAGATAAGAAGCGGCATCAATCCTAAAATGGTGGTGAGCGTTGTCATCAAAATTGGCCGAAGACGGGCTGAAGCAGCCAGAATAATCGCCTCATTCAAATCTTCAACCCTTTTGCGCTCGATATCGATGCGATCAATAAGAACAATACCATTATTGATAATAATCCCCGCCAGTGAGAGCAGGCCTAACATCGACATAAAACCAAAGAT
Source organism: Magnetococcales bacterium HHB-1 (assembly GCA_052043475.1). GTDB lineage: Bacteria > Pseudomonadota > Magnetococcia > Magnetococcales > JBQGBW01 > JBQGBW01. The sequence continues at coordinate 53,983 of JBQGBW010000011.1, read as the reverse complement.
CGCATCCATCACCCAGAGCCCAAAGAGCGCACCACCAAAAGAGAGGGGAACGGTTAAGACAATGATAAACATGCGACGGAATGAGTTAAACTGCCACACTAAAAGCATCACAATAAGACCCGCACAAAGGGGCAGGCTGGCAAAAAGATGTTGCTGTGCATCCGCCGATGCTTTCAACTCCCCCCCCAAAAACCAGTGATAACCTTCCGGTAGCTCCAACTGATCCAGTGTTGGCTTTAAACGCTGCATCAACTCCCCCGCCTTCAGATATTGATGCTTCGCAGAGACCGTTACCGTACGCTCCTGATTACGGCGCTTAATCCGGCTATAATCCCAACGGCCATCAAATGTGGCAATCTGATGCAGGGGGACATTTTTATCTTTACTGGGAGAGAAGACATTCTGATTAAAAAGATTCGCTAAAGTACGCCGCTCCTCCGCGGCACCACGCACCACAATGGGAATAATGGTATCGCCCTCTCGATAATCCGTAATCGGCAGGCCATCATAAAAATTGCGCAGAGAGTGGGCAACATCTCTGGAGGTAAGACCAACGCGACGCGCACGGGCCTGATCAATTCTAACCTCCACAGTCAAAATTTTATTCTCCCAATCCTGATAAACTTCATCGATTCCAGAAATATTCCGCAGCGCACCCATCACCTTTTCTGCTTTTTTCATCAGAAGCTCAGAATCATAACCAGAGATACGAATCTGCAATAGATTGGTCTCTGTAGTGCCTAACCACATCGCCTTCACAGATGAACGCACATAGGGATCATGCGCTAAAATATGCTGACTCACCCGCTCAACCATCGTACCCACATGATCATCACTGGTGGTGGTCACCACCAGAAAAGCGCGGTGTGGATCGGGATCTTTGGGGGAGAGTGAGAGAAAAAAGCGCGGACCATCATTGCCCACATAAGCGATGGTTTTACTCACCTCAGGATTGATCGAACGATCATTGAGCCACGCGCTTAAATCCTTGGCGGATTGAATGGTTTTATTAATATGGGTTCCCGCTGGATGATAGAGCTCAACCAAAAACTGATTGCGATCACTGTTTGGAAAAAAAGCCTGCTGCACATATTTAAAGCTTAAACCAAACCCCACCAGAACAATCAATGTAACAACCAGCGTTAACAGACGCTGACGCAGAAGTGTGGCAATAAAGCTCTGATAGATCTTAATAAAACGGCCTTTCTCCTGCTTCTCCTCTTTAGGCTTTGAAACCTTCATAAAATGAAAGCAGAGCAAAGGAGTGACATTCATCGCCAGAAACCAAGAGGCGAGTAGCACAATAATTACCACCTGACTTAAGGAGCGGGTATACTCTCCTGCACCACCAATGGCCAGATACATCGGCATAAAAGCAAGAATGGTTGTCAAAGAGGAGGTGAGCAGCGGAATCGCCAATGTTCTGCCCGCCGCTAGAGCGGCCTGACGCCGATCTTCACCACGCTCCAGCCGTGAACGGATATCTTCAGCGATCACGATGCCATTATCCACCAACATACCCAAGGCAATAATCATCGCTGCAATCGACATCCGCTGAAATTCAATCTCCACCATCGACATCACCAGCAATGCCAGTAACATAGAGAGCGGCACGAAAAAACCAACGATAAGACCAGTACGCGCACCCAGAAAGACCATCACCACCACCAGAACAATCACCAGCGTCTGATAGAGGTTATTCACAGCCCCAGCAACCGCCTTCTCCACCAGTGTGGGCTGAAAGGTAGCATACTCCAATACATAGCCTAAGGGGAGTTCCTGCTCTAATTCAGCGATCTTTCGTGTCAATTTTTGGCCAAAAGCGACCGAGTCAACCCCATCAGAAAGCGAAACCGAAAGCACAATCGCAGGCTTTCCATTAAAAAAGACCGGTTTATGCGGCGGATCGATGGTGCTTCTCTGCATGGAGAGAAGATCCTGCAACGGTACGGTTTTTCCTGAACCAGGAATCGGTAGAAGAACCGAATCGATCTCTGAGACGGTTGCCAGATTTCCCGAGGGCTCAACATCCACCAACTGGCCATCCACGTTAATTCGGCCTCCCGGGAGAATAATATTCTGCTGTTGCAAAGCATCAACAAAGACCGTTGGACTCATACCATAGCGCGCCAGTTGGGCGCTGGAGAACTCCAGATAGACCCGCTCCTCCTGAATACCAAAGATCTCCACCTTAACAATGCCATCCAGAGCGTAGAGACGATCACGCAGATGACGCGCCTGGGCACGCATCTCAGAGAGTGAAAAACCATCCGCCCACAATGCAATGGTTGCCACCGCAGTCAGACCAAACTCATCGTTAATAAAAGGGCCACGCGTACCTGTGGGCAGATTGGGTTTAATATCTGCCATGCGGTTTCTAAGATCCTGCCAGATCGGTTTTAAGTGGCTAAAACGCTCGCGCACTTTAACATGAACCACCGAAACCCCCGGTTTTGAATCAGAGATAATATCCTTCACCGCACCAATCTGACGGATTTTCTCCTCTAAAGGACGGGTAATCAACTCCTCAACACGCTTAGAAGACATGCCAGGGTAATGAGCTGTCACCACCGCCTCACGAATGAGCATGGAGGGGTCTTCCCGTTTGGGATAGGAGAAAAAACTGGAAACGCCTGCAAAGATGGTCACAATAACGAATAGCGTTATAATTCGATTATTATCAAGCGCAAATTGACTGATATTCATATCAAAACAGCCGTATAAAAATTATCTTTTGACAGAGAGCAGACGAACCTTCTGGCCATCATGGAGAAAAGAGACACCCGCCACAGCAATGATATCCCCCTCTTTAAGCCCCTCAAGAACCGTCACACTATTCTCCCGTACACCCTGTAGCTTAATCGGAATACGTTTAACCTGACCTGTTTTTGGATCAAACTGAAAAACCGAACCCTGACGATTCACCTTTCCTGGTGCCACCGCTGAGAGTGGAATACGAAAAAGGTTCTTTTTCGCATGCTCCTGCACCGGCAGATGAACAACCGCGGTCATACCGGAGCGCACCGAAGGGGGGGGGCTCTCCAGACGCGCCCGAACTGGAAAAGCATTGCCCTCAATCGCCACAGAGCTGACTTCCGTAATTTTTGCATGGCTCTTCTGATTGGGAAGCCCTGCAAAAGTGATCATCACCTCACTTCCTAAAACAATCTGATTGATCACCGTTTCAGGAATATCAAAAGCGATCTCCATAGAGCCATCGGCATTGATATCAAAGATCTTCTGCCCCGCCCGTACATCGACAAAAGCATCCACAGCCCGCTCAGCAATCGTGCCATCAAAAGGGGCTTTTAATGTTGTATGGCGTAGATCCCTTTTCGCCAGATCCAGTTGCGACTGGGCATAACTGACCGAACCCTCCGCCGTTTGCATGCGCGCGGTGATCTGATCAATTTTGGCTTTACTCACCCACCCTTTTTTATGCAACGCCGATTTTCGTTTAAAAGCCAGACGCGCTTCCCGATATTCCGCCTGACTCCGTTTAAGCGCCGCCTCTTTGGAGACCACACTCAACTGAAACGGTTTTTGATCAAGCAGAGCCAGAACCTCTCCCTCTTTAACGCGATCCCCCAATTGAACATTAACCTCACGCACATTGCCAGGAATCTGGAAGCTTAAGTTAGAGCTGTTTGTCGCTTTGACCACGCCGGTAAATGTTCGAATCGACTTGGCCGCCTTCTCAGAGATGGTCAATGTCTTAATTGATCGAATGCGCTGCTTAACTGGTGGTTCCTCTTTTTGGCAACCGGTAATGAGTGTAACCAGCAGGATAAGAGACCATAATGGCTTATAAGAAAAGAGAGCAATCATATCAGAAATCCATATAAAAATTGAATTTATAGCCATTGGAAAAAAAATACTTTAGATTCATATAAACCATTATTATCGATATCTGACATTTTAGCAATCAATTCAATCTTTCGATCTTTTTGGATCAACCTTGACGAATTTATTTGCCTCATTTCGTCAGATTATGATATCTCTATCTATTTCCCGCAAAAAATTGGAAGCTATTTTTAAACTTTTATTCAATTAAAAGATCTTCTCTAAAGAGAGCAGAACCATTTTAGGAAAGAACCATGGGCGGTACAAACAGCGCGATCATGGCCACTTATGGCCGCTACCCGGTAGCTTTTGTTAAAGGCGAAGGCTGCACGCTATGGGATGAAGATGGAAAATCCTATCTCGATTTTCTCTCTGGTATTGGTGTTAATAACCTGGGGCACTGCCATCCCCGCATTGTTGAAACCTTAGGGAAACAGGCCAGCCAGCTCATTCATACCTCCAATCTCTACCGCATTCCTCTACAAGAGAAACTCGCTGACCGACTCACCCAATCCTGTTTTGCCGATCAGGTCTTTTTCTGTAACAGCGGTGCTGAAGCCAATGAAGCCGCTATTAAACTGGTTCGCAAGTATCAGAAGGATCTCGGTAAACCAGGACAGTTTGAGATCATTACCGCAAAGAACTCCTTTCATGGCCGCACCCTCTCCACACTCACCGCCACCGGCCAGGAGAAGGTGCAGCGCGGCTTTGATCCTTTAGTTCCAGGATTCCGCCATGTCCCCTTCAACAGCATTAAGGCGGTTAGAAAGGCAATCAGCGCCTACACCGCCGCCATTATGGTTGAGCCCATTCAAGGGGAGTCGGGTATCCGCATCCCCAAAGATGACTATCTTATACAGTTGCGGCAGATTGCCGATCAGCATGGTCTACTGTTGGTTCTCGATGAAGTGCAGAGCGGCATGGGACGTACAGGTAAGTTGTGGCAACATCAGCACTCCGGTATTAAACCCGATATCATCACCGTATCCAAAGCACTCGCCTCTGGCTTACCCATGGGCGCCTGTCTCGCCTCTGAGAAAGTGGCCTCCTCCTTCTCACCAGGAACCCACGGTTCCACCTTTGGTGGTAATCCCCTCTGTTCAGCCGTAGCCTTAGCAACCTTGGAGCAGATCGATAATCCCACCTTTTTAAATCAGGTTAAAGAGAACGGAGACTACTTTAAAAACAAACTTCTAGAACTTATGGGACACCATAAGCTGGTTAAAGAGGTTCGTGGTAATGGCTTGATGCTGGCCCTGGAACTCAATGCACCTGGAGAGGAGGTTGCCTCAATCTGTCTCTCCCGTGGGTTGCTTATCAACTGCACTATGGGTACAGTCTTACGCTTCCTCCCCCCACTGATTGTTACACAAAAAGAGATTGACCAGGCCATCCAGATTCTGGATCAGGTACTCACCGATCTTTTTTAAACACATAAACCCTTAAGTGGCGCTCCATTTTAAAGCGCCCTTAATAGAATCCAAGCTAAATCAATGACAAACGGCACGGAAAATCGGAAACGGGATCTTCTATCCTTTACAGATATCAAAAGAGATGAACTGCAAGGGTTGTTTCAAAAGGCAGAACATTTGAAACAGTCGAAACATGATGGCCGCATCTTTCGCTCCCTTAAAGGGCGAACGTTAGGCATGATCTTCGAAAAGTCCTCCACCCGAACACGTGTCTCTTTTGAGGTGGGCATGTATCTTCTCGGAGGAAAAGCGCTCTTTCTCTCCTCCAAAGATATCCAGCTCGGACGCGGTGAAACCGTCTCCGACAGCGCGCTGGTGCTCTCACGCTATGTGGATGGACTGATGGTGCGCACCTTCGGCCATAGCCGTGTGGAAACCATGGCCAAACATGCCACCGTTCCAGTAATCAACGGACTCTCCGATGATTTTCACCCCTGTCAGGTGCTTACCGATCTTTTTACCTTTCAGGAAAATCGTGGCAATATCTATGGTAAAAAGGTCGCCTGGATCGGTGATGGCAATAATATGTCCAACACCTGGGTTCAGGCTGCTGCAAGGGCAGGCTTTCATCTCACCATCGCCTGTCCCATAAACTATGAGCCCGATCCGGCGGTAGTCAAACAAGCCACCCAGGAGATTCAAGAGAGTGGTGAGAAAAATGCCTCCATCACCATTATGCGCAATCCCATGGAAGCCGCCGAGAATGCCGACCTGATTACCACCGATGTCTGGGCCTCTATGGGCCAGGAGGAAGAGTCCCAGCAACGCATGCGCGCTTTTAAAGACTACTGTGTCGATCAAAAGGTGATGGAGCAGGCCAATAAAGAGGCCCTCTTTATGCACTGCCTCCCCGCCCATCGCGGTGAAGAGGTCACCTCAGAGGTCCTTGAAGGCCCACAATCGGTGATCTGGGATGAAGCAGAAAACCGCCTCCACGTGCAAAACGCCATCCTGGAATGGCTGCTGTGCCGTGAAACGCTCTAGAATACAATAAGCACTCCTACACTTTAACCTATTGATATATCAGAATCTATTCTGATATATCAATTTTAGCGATAAAATTAAACCATGGCAAATGTAAAAAAAGTGGTTCTCGCCTACTCTGGCGGTCTGGATACCTCAATTATTCTTAAATGGCTCCAAGATACCTATCAATGCGAAGTGGTTGCTTTTACCGCCGACTTAGGACAGGGTAAGGAGCTGGATGAAGCACGCCAAAAGGCAGAAGATTTTGGCTTAAAAGAGATCTATGTGGAAGATCTTAAAGAGACCTTTGTGCGTGACTATGTTTTTCCCATGTATCGCGCTAATGCACTCTATGAAGGGGTTTATCACTTAGGCACCTCCATCGCACGCCCTCTGATTGCAAAACGTCAGGTGGAGATCGCTAAACAAACCGGGGCGGATGCCGTCTGTCATGGCGCCACCGGTAAAGGCAATGATCAGGTTCGCTTTGAGTTGGGTTATTATGCACTCAATCCCCAGATCCGGGTGATCGCTCCCTGGCGTGAGTGGGATCTGCTCTCCAGAGAGAAGCTGCTCGCCTACGCTGAAAAACACAACATTCCTGTCCCCCGCGACAAACGGGGTGAAGCACCTTACTCCATGGATCGTAATCTGCTCCATATCTCCTTTGAGGGTAAAATTCTCGAAGATCCCTGGGCAGAACCTGACGAAGAGATGTTCATGCTCTCCGTCTCTCCAGAGAAAGCCCCCGATAAGGCCACCTATATTGAGATCGAATTTGTCAAAGGCGATCCGGTAGCCATCGACGGTAAAAAATATACCCCCGCCAATCTGCTCGCCAAACTCAACAGCTTAGGCGGAAAAAATGGCATCGGCCGTTTGGATATGGTAGAAAACCGCTATGTGGGCATGAAATCCCGTGGCGTCTATGAGACACCCGGTGGCACAATCTTGAGTATTGCCCACCGCGCCATCGAGTCAATCACCTTAGATCGTGAAGTTGCTCACCTCAAAGATGAGCAGGGCCCACGTTACGCCTCCTTAATCTATAACGGCTACTGGTTTTCACCAGAGCGGCGCGCCCTGCAAACCCTGATTGACAGCACCCAGGAGTTTGTCACCGGTATGGTGCGTCTGAAACTCTATAAAGGCAATGTCATTGTTGTGGGCCGAAAATCAGACTACTCCCTCTTTGAGCCCAACATCGCCACCTTCGATGACGACCAGGGGGCTTATGACCAGGCGGATGCACACGGCTTTATCAAGCTGAATGCCTTACGCTTGCAGATTGAACAGATGCTGCGGAGATCATGAGTAAAAAATGAGTGCTAAAAGTGGCGGAGGGGATAACACCTCCAATCAAAAAAAACTCTGGGGGGGACGCTTCGCGCAATCAACCGATGAATTAGTCGAGCTCTTCTCCGCCTCCATTCAGTTTGATATCCGCCTCTATCGGCAGGATATCAAAGGCTCCCGCGTCCACTGCCAGATGCTGGCACGCCAGGGAATTATCAGCCAGGAGGATGCCGATAAAATTCTTGCAGGCTTAGAGCAGGTTGAAAAGGAGATCAGCGAAGGTAAGATGCCGATATCTCTTGCCTTAGAAGATATCCACATGCATGTGGAGAGTCGCTTACAGGAACTGATTGGTTCGGTTGCAGGAAAACTGCACACCGCACGCTCCCGCAATGACCAGGTCGCCACAGATCTCCGTTTATATCTGCGTGAGAACAACGATATAATCCGCACTCAACTTAGAACCCTGCAAAGAGAACTGCTTAATCAAGCGGAGAAGCATGTAGAGACCGTTCTGCCCGGTTTCACCCATCTACAGATCGCCCAACCAATCAGTTTAGCGCACCATCTTCTGGCTTACCTTGAGATGTTTCAGCGGGATTACGACCGACTCTTAAATATGCGCTCACGCATCAATCAGCTCCCCTTAGGATCGGCTGCTCTGGCGGGCTCCACCTTCCCCATTGATCGGGAGTGGGTGGCTAAACAGCTTAAGTTTGATGGTCTTTGCCAAAACTCCTTAGATGCAGTCTCTGATCGTGATTTTGTGATTGAGTTCGCTGCTGCGGGAAGCATCCTCATGATGCACTTAAGCCGACTCTCTGAAGAGTTGATTCTCTGGAACACACCCGCTTTTAGCTTTGTGGAGCTTCCCGATGCCTTTTGTACCGGCTCCAGCATCATGCCTCAGAAGAAAAATCCCGATGTACCCGAACTGATTCGTGGTCGCTCAGGCCGGGTCTATGGTAATCTGATAAATCTGCTCACCCTGATGAAAAGCCTTCCCTTGGCTTATAATCGGGATATGCAGGAAGATAAAGAGCCCATATTCGATACCATCGATACGGTGCAAAACTGCCTGAGTGTAATCAATGGATTGATCCCTGGTATTATCTTTAAAAAAGAGGCGATGAAATCCAGCGCCAGCGAGGGCTTCTCTGTCGCGACCGATCTGGCAGACTATCTGGTGAGAAAAAATATCCCCTTCCGCCAGGCCCATGAGATCACTGGTAATATTGTCTCCTATGCCATCGATAAAGAACGCACCTTAGAAGAACTCTCCTTACAGGAGATGCAGAACTTTGAGCCACGCATCGAAAAAGATATCTTTGAGGCCATCGCGCTTGAAACTTCTGTCAATGCCCGCACCGCAACCGGAGGCACCGCCTTTGAAAGTGTACATAAGGCCCTTAAAAAAGCGAAAGAACGATTGCTTGAAAACGCTTAGATCTAAATAAAACAGGGGTATCCACAAAATATCCCGCCACGCCTTTTTGGAAGCAACCATGAAACAGCGTCTCACCATTCTGCTGATCTCTGCAATGGCCCTGCTCACCACAGCCTGCGGCTATAAAGATGATCTCTACCTTCCCGATCCCAATAAAGAGCCCGCACAAGAGTACAAAAATAACTCAAAATAGCGGCTACTCTATTTTCTGTTTAAATCGACTACATTAAACATAGATCATGGACCATTTCCATTATAGAGAAAATCGCCTCTTCTGCGAAGATGTCGCCATAGAAGAGATCGCCAAAGCTGTGGGTACACCGTTCTTCTGCTACGCTAAAACCACATTAGAGCAGCATCTTAAAGCGTTCCAGAGCGCCTTTTTAGGACAGAAAGCTTTAATATGCTATTCGGTTAAAGCCAATAGTAATCTTGCTGTATTAGATACCCTGATTCAAAAAGGGGCGGGTGTGGATATCGTCTCCTTAGGTGAGTTGGAACGCGCCAAAAAAGTACGTTGCCCACCTGAGCGCATCGTCTTCTCAGGCGTTGGAAAACGCACCGAGGAGATCAAAGCAGCGATTGACTATGATATTCGCATGTTTAATGTGGAGAGTGTCGAGGAGCTGGAACGAATTCACCAAATCGCCTCAGATTGCGGCAGAAAAGCCCGTATTGCGCTGCGCATCAATCCTGATGTCGATCCTAAAACCCACCCCCATATCTCCACAGGGTTGAAAAAAAATAAATTTGGTATTCCCGCAAACCAGGCAATAGATACCTATCTTAAAGCCGCTAAAATGCCCTTTATCGAGATCAAAGGTCTCGATTGCCATATCGGTTCACAACTCACGTCGCTCTCCCCCTTTATTGAGGCGGTTAAGAAGATTAAACCCCTTCTTACGCAACTAAAAGAACAAGGCATCACCATCACCGATCTTGATCTGGGTGGCGGCTTAGGGGTTCCTTATCGTAATGAAGATCACCCCCCCTCCCCAGAAGATTATGCCAAAGCACTGGCTGAATCTTTAAGTGACTGGTCTGGTACACTTATTCTTGAGCCCGGTCGCGCCATTGCCGCCAATGCCGGTATTCTTGTCTGTGGTGTGGAGTATGTTAAAGAGGGGGAGGGAAAATCTTTTGTCATCCTCGATAGCGGTATGAACGATCTGATTCGTCCTTCACTCTATCAGGCTTACCATAAGATTATACCTGTCACAAAAAAGCCAAACCGTGATAAAAAAAGAGTCGATGTGGTCGGTCCCATCTGTGAATCGGGAGACTACTTCGCCCGTGACCGCGACCTTAAGAGGTTTCATCCCGGTGAACTTCTTGCTGTACGCTCAGCAGGTGCTTACGGTTTTGTGATGAGTGGAAACTATAACAGCCGTCCACGACCGGCTGAGGTGATGGTTAAAAAGGATCGCTTTGCGATCATCCGTAAACGGGAGACATTAACCGATCTCTGGCGCGGTGAGACCCTTTTCTCCTAAAAAAGGAGATTATCTTGAACATAGAGGAAATTCCCTTTATCAAAATGCACGGTCTAGGTAACGATTTTGTTATCTTGGATCAGCTGGATCAAACCTATCCCTTAAGTAAACAGGAGATCACCACACTGACAGATCGACGCTTTGGTGTGGGATGTGATCAGCTTATCGTGCTTCTCCCCTCAAAAAAAGCCCACACCCGTATGGTCATCTATAACAGTGATGGCTCCCAGGCAGAGATGTGCGGTAATGCTGCCCGCTGTGTGGCACTCTATCTAAAGAAAGATCGACAATACCAAGAGGAGCCCCTCTATCTTGAGACCTTAGCTGGCCGCATTACCCTCTACAGTGATCATATTGATGATGATAAGATCACCGTGGATATGGGTAAACCTGATATCGTTGAGAAACGGTTATCTGAGCTGGAGAGACAGATTCCTGCGCACAGCCACGCTCCGGCTGAAGCGATTGAGGTCTCCATGGGCAATCCTCATGCAATCTTTTTTCGCAATCAAGTAGAGATGCTCCCTTTAGAGCAGTTTGGACCGGTTATCTCAAAAGATAAACGGTTTCCCAATCAGACCAACGTTGAGATTGCCCAGATTATTGATAAAAATCATATCCGCATGCGGGTCTGGGAGAGAGGGGCAGGTATCACCAAAGCGTGTGGAACCGGTGCCTGTGCAACCGCTGTGGCCGCGGCAAAGCAGGGATTAACGGAACGAAAGCTCTCCGTAGAGTTAGATGGGGGAGTTTTGGATATTCACTGGCAAAAAGATGGTCATGTTCTAATGACCGGCCCCGCTAAAAAAGTTTTTCGCGGAATCTATCTTCTTAAGAAGGAATCATAATGCACTTTATCGATCTTCAAGCCCAATACCAAGCCTACCGCTCTGAAATCGATGCCGCTATAAAAGAAGTGGTTGAATCAGCCCGTTTTATCCATGGCCCTAAAGTGACCGAACTGGAGGAAAAACTGGCAGCGTTCACCCAGAGCAAGCAGGCGATTGGTTTCTCCTCAGGAACCCAGGCACTCTGGTCTACACTACAAGCATGGGAGATCGGTCCTGGCGATGAGGTGATCACCACCCCCTTCACTTTTATCGCCACCGCTGAGGTGATCGCCCTTCTGGGAGCCAAAACCGTTTTTGTGGATATTGATGATGAGACACTCAACCTTGATGTTAACCAGGTTGAGGCTGCGATCACCCCAAAAACAAAAGCGATTCTCCCTGTTAATCTTTATGGCCAGTGTGTTGATTATGATCAACTGATGGAGATTGCCGAGAAACATCAGCTTCTGGTCTTAGAGGATGCTTGTCAGTCGATGGGCTCAACCTATAAAGGCCGGCCCTCCTGTGGTTTGGCGCATGCGGGCGCCACCTCCTTCTTTCCAGCCAAACCCTTAGGCTGTTTTGGTGATGGCGGCATGACCTTCACCAACGATGAAGCCCTGGCTGAAAAACTGCGCCAGATCCGTGATCATGGCCAGACCAGCCGTTATCGTCATGAGATCCTTGGTAATAATGGCCGTCTGGATGCCCTGCAAGCGGCGGTTCTTCTGGCTAAACTGCCCCATTTTAACCAGGAGATCAAAGACCGCCAGCGCATCGCACAATACTATATAAATAATCTCCCCAAAGGAATTAAGACCCAAACCATTCTACCTGAGAATGAATCGGTTTATGCACAGTTCACCATCCGCCTCCCAGAACGGCGTGATGAAATCAGTGCCGCAATGAATAAGGAGGGCATACCCACAGCGATCCACTATCCCATGCCCCTGCATCAGCAACCGGTTTTCTCTAACAGTCTTGATATCCCAAAACCGGGCTTTCCGGTCGCAGAAACAGCATCCAAAGAGGTGCTCTCTCTACCCATGCACCCTTTCTTAACGCCTGAACTTCAGGATAAGGTGATTGAAGCACTTAAAAAGGCGCTCTAACCTTAAGTTAATCAATTCAGTATGAAATATATTGATGTCGCCCTCCCCATTCCAAAGCGCACCTTCTTCAGCTACGCCCTGCCAGAATCTTTAGAGGATCTCTGTCAGCCGGGCTCGGCTGTCTTAGTGCCGGTGGGGAAGGGGGGGGATCGCATCGGTATTGTCTGGGCGATCCACGATCAACCCAGTTGGCAGGGCCAGGTTCGTGAGATCCGTGATGTTCTCCATAAAGAGCCCCTCTTAAATGATAAACTGCGCCGTTTTCTTGATTGGATCGCCAGTTACTATATCCGTCCGATCGGTATGGTGATGGCCACAGCGATTCCCTCAGGATTATTGCATAGCCAAAAGCGACGCTATCGCCTCCATCCCGATCTTGATAAAAATACACCTCAAAACTGGCCTAAAGTAACCCCTAAAGCAGATAAAATTATCAAAGATTGCAGCAAGCGCAAAAATGGCCTGATGGAGAGCACCTTAGCCAAGCATTTTGGCCGCCAGGGATTGGCATATCAACTCAATAAGCTGGTTAAGAATAATATTTTAGAAGTTGAAATTATCTGGCATGCCACCACAGAACAGGGTGAGGCGGTCTCCGATCTGGATGCTGTTTTCCAGGAAGAGCAGAAAATCAGTCCACCACCATCATTAACTTCTGAGCAGGATGTCTGCTGTAAGGCGCTTGATCAAGCACTGGATGAAGAACAATTCAAACCCTTTTTAATCCATGGTATTACCGGATCAGGAAAAACAGAAGTCTATCTTCATGCCGTTAAAAAATGTCTGGAGAAAGATAAACAGGCTCTGCTTTTAGTTCCAGAGATCGCCCTCACACCGCAACTGATTCGCCGCTACCGCAACCGTTTAAAAGCCGAACCCGCTGTGCTTCACTCTGGCATGAGTGAGAAAAAAAGGCTTGCTTTCTGGCATCGCATCCATTCAGGCCAGGCTAAAGTTGTGATCGGTGCCAGAAGTGCGCTCTTTGCGCCCCTCTTAAAACTGGGTTTAATTGTGGTGGATGAAGAGCATGAGAACGCCTATAAACAGGAGGGTGGTGTTCCTTATCAGGCCCGTGATATGGCGGTTGTCCGAAGCAAACAGGAGAATATTCCTCTGATTCTTGGCAGTGCCACGCCCTCACTGGAGTCTCTCTATAACGCCTCTGAAGGGAAGTATCAACTTCTTAAACTCACCAAAAGAGCCACAGGGGCGACTCTTCCTAAAGTTGAGCCTCTGGATCTAAGCAGGCTTCCTCCTGAGCCGGATAAATCGATCCGCCGCTGGATCAGTCCTGAGTTGCGTTATGCCTTAAAAAATACCCTGAACCAAAATGAGCAATCTTTGCTTTTTCTGAACCGTCGTGGTTTCTCCAGTGCTCTGTTCTGTCATCGTTGTGGTGAAAAACTGCTCTGTCCCCACTGTTCGGTTACACTGACCTTCTATAAAAGGCGCACCAGGCTGATCTGTCACTACTGTAACTATTCTCAAGAGCCCATTGATATCTGCCCCGCCTGTGGTCAGTTCTCCATGGGGCCCTATGGTCCGGGTACAGAGCAGCTTGAAGAGGAGGTGCAAAAAACACTTCCTAAAGCGAGGATATTGCGTCTGGATCGCAATGTTGTCTCAGGTCAGGAGAATAAAGCGAGACAGATTCTCACCGCTTTTGCCAAACATGAAGCCGATATTTTAATCGGCACCCAGATGGTGGCGAAGGGCCATCACTTTCCAAAGCTTAATCTGGTGGGTATTGTGCTGGCGGAAGGGGGCTTGAGTATTCCTGATTTTCGTGCCTCAGAGCGTACGTTTCAGTTGATCACCCAGGTCGCGGGTCGGGCGGGTCGTATTGTTGGTGAGAAAGAGCATCCTGCAAAAGTGCTTGTACAGACCTATGATCCAGAGCACTACACCGTATCCTATGCCATGCAGCATGATCTGATTAACTTTGCTGAAGAAGAAAAAATTTTCCGTGAATCTGCGGAGTATCCCCCTTTTAATCGAATTGCGCTTTTTCGTTTCTCCTGCCGTCAACAGAAGAAAGGGGAGGATTTCTGTGAAGCATTGAGCGAGATCATCCCCGAAGAGGATGAAGAGATTGCTGTTCTTGGGCCATCACCCGCACCTTTAGAGAAACTCCGGGATCGTTTTCGTTGGCAGCTTTTAGTTAAAGAAAAAACGCGCGGTAAGCTGCACCGTTTTTTAACGCCATTTATCCGCGATGTGGAGCGTCTGGCAAAATCATCGATCCGTTGGGATATCGATATTGATCCCTATTCGTTTATCTAAATAATCATTCTACGCCTCCTCCCAATCAGGATATTGTTCTGGTGCTTCACCTTTAGAAGCCAGCAGCAAAGGATATCCTTTACCTGCCACACGTTCCTTAAATTCACGCACTTCTAATTCAAACATCCAGTCATCACCATAATCAAAGAGAAAAACAGCTTTTTGTTTTACATGGTCAAGAAGTTCGCTTACCGCACTCCCTTTAACGCCTTTGACACCAAAATCTGTCGCAGAACCCATATCGGTAAAGAGTTCAAACTTTCTTAGCGCATCATAGATACCACGGGGTTTATGCGTATCATAGAAACCAAAAGCGTGATCATTGTCAAAATCAAAAGCACTTAAAATATTTTCAGCCAGACTATAAAGCGTATCAAGAACCGGAACCTCAAGATCACGATAGGTTCTTTTATCGTAGAACAGCTTGACACGCACAACAACGGTCTGTCTCTTCTTATCAATATCACCAAGTTTTAATGAAGAGTTCTCTACACCTTTTCTCTTTGCTGGGGAAGATCTTCTAGAGAGCGCCTTTAGAACCTCTTCGTTAATAATCTTTTCCCTATCCGCCAGAAAACGAAAAAATTTATGCAGACCTGTTTTAAGATTGCTTTCTGTTGCTAAGTCAGCAACTTTCCTTTTATACCAAGTATAAAAACCGGTATAAACCATCTCTTCAGTCACATCTTCAATGTGTTCCACATCGGTATAGTTACAGAGAAATTCGACAAACATCTCCACGGTCATCACATGTCTTCGTACCGTTTTCTGAGTAAACTTATCTAAAAGATCCGCCTCAAATTTCACCAGAAAAGCGTGCAACATCTCTCGAAATGCTTCTCGTTCCTTTTCCTCAACAGGTTGAACATCGATTAAATCAGATAGCGATGCCATTGGTTCATCTCTCCTAACCAAATAGAATATTTATATGAGATATTGTAGATTATATCATAGCGTGATAGCGGATAAGAATGATAATATGGTTCTGTCTGAAATTCATATATGTAATCCAGATGCGAGGACCTGATCCCTGTTTAGGATCGATTCATAAATTGACATCAGGCCGGGAATCTTTGGCTCTGGATCTTCTAGAGCCGTTTCGGCCAGTCGCAGATCGTTTTGTTTTTGTATTCCGCTCAGGCAGGGGATTGCAACACGGGCAAGTTAGTGACGCAAGAATCTCTCAGACCGGTACCCCGCTCAGGCAGGGGATTGCGACAGACAAATGCGATGGGTGATGTACTAGGCTCAGGCTCCCTCAGACCGGCACCCCATTCAGGCAGGGGATTGCGATGCTATGAAGTAGTGACCTTCTTTTTTGTAGAGTCAAACCAACACCCCATTCATGCAGGGGATTGCGACATGGCAGTCGTGGGAATAGTGGAGTAAAAACGGTCAGACCGGCACCCCACTACGGCAGGGGATTGCGACTGTCGTTGGCAAGCATTTCGACGATTTCGGCGCCTCAAACCGTTACCCCGCTCAGACAGGGGATTGCGACTTTTTCTTGCCGGTTGTCCAGTTGAGCATATCTCAGACCGGTATCCCGCTCAGGCAGGGGATTGCGACGCCAAAGCAGCGTTCTGTGCCACCTCGACCGAGCTCAGACCGGGGCCCCCTACTCAGGAAGGGGATTGCGACCCCATGAGGATACGGTTGTTGCCGATGTCCAGTCAGACCGGCACCCACTCAGGCAGGGGATTGCGACGGAATTTTCCACGAGGGAAAACCCAACAGAAAGGTCAGACCGGCACCCCACTCAGGCAGGGGATTGCGACGGGGGGTGCGCGGAGCAAGTCGCTCTGGTTCTTCAGTCAGACC
Organism: Magnetococcales bacterium HHB-1; assembly: GCA_052043475.1. Classification (GTDB taxonomy): domain Bacteria; phylum Pseudomonadota; class Magnetococcia; order Magnetococcales; family JBQGBW01; genus JBQGBW01. The sequence goes on along the minus strand of JBQGBW010000011.1, from coordinate 37,420 downwards.
GGTACCCCGCTCAGGCAGGGGATTGCGACTCCAGAAGCTGGATATATTTCCCGTACTGGATGTCAGACCGGCACCCCACCAAGGCAGGGGGTGTGACCTGAAAGCTGATGTAAGCAATTGTTACACTTAGGAGAATAACTATGATGTAACCTGGTTTTCTGCAACCAGTAGCCTATCCAGACATGCGTTGCGAGTAATTGCGGGGTGTGAAGCTCTGGAGACAATGTATCTTTCTTGGCCAGTACCAGGCTCTGAGGGGCTAGGCTTGGGTGGTACGGTTAACATATGTGAACTGTTTTAAGCGTCGTGATGAGTGACAAGCCAAAGGTGCTGATAGGCTTGGACCAAAAGGTAAGAGGGCTTAGAATGGATCGTCCCCTGTTATCCATTCGCAGACGTAGTTCCTTTTAGCATTTGACAGAACCTAACCCACCTGCTTTGTTGCTGCATCAAAAACAGGGTAAACCCTCACATCTCCACGTTTGTGGTAGGGACTTTGTTAAGAATGAACGATGGATGTCAGGGTATAGGGAGTGCCTAAGGAAGCGAATGCTTGTTTGTAATGAACAAGATAGGGCAATACCTAATCCGAGAGGATGCTGACTTCGACATGGTCTCAGATTACGATAGGTTTAGGGAAAGGTATGAACGAAGCAAGGCAAATTTGGAAAACCCTCCTTCTTGGGTGGCTTGTGCTGCTTCGGTTACGTTCTTAAGAGACTGCCCAGAACTAAGTTTCTAATCCACTGTTTGGAAAAACCTTGCCACATGAGTTACATTTGTCGCTATAATGTAAACATGGAATTTGAATGGCATGAAGATAAGCGACGACGTAACCTACGAAAGCACCGTATCGACTTTTGTGATGCCGAAGTTGTTATGCGCGGGACTACGGTTACCGTTGAAGATAAAGGTGATTACGGGGAGCAAAGATTCCTTACTATGGGGCTCCTCCATACTCACGTGGTTGTTATAGCTCACACAGAACGGGAAGACCGGATACGGATCATCTCTATGCGTAAGGCGGTTAAACATGAGCGGGAAGCGTTCTTTTCTTACCTCTAATACAGATTATGATGCCTTGGATGCCATGACTGATGCGGATATAGATACTGAGGATCTTCCTCCAATTCCTCCAGAGATGTTCGCTGATGCCTTGGTCAGAAAGGGCTTGAAACCGGTTGAACCGAAGCGACAGATTACCCTGCGTCTAGATGCTGATGTATTAGAGTGGTTTCGTTCCCAAGGAAGAGGGTATCAGACTCAAATCAATGCTGTGTTACGTGCTTACAAGGATGCCCACAAACCTGTGTGATAGACCTTCTTGAGGCGCTATCTATGTTAGTTTTTTTAACCTGGTAAGTAATGACCATATGCAAGGTATTGGGTTTGTGACTCCCAAGCTCTTCTTCCAGTATTCACAGGTATGGTTGAACCTTTATCTTATGTAGATTATTGGTATAGCGTCTACTTGGTTTAGCTAAACTAATAGAGGTGCATTATGGAACATTTATTCACTGCTAAATCCCAACGCTCCAATCTGGTTCGTCGTGCGGCTTCTGGCGAAGAGATTATCATTGCCGAAAATGGTGTTCCTGGAATTCCCCTTTGATATAATGAATAAAAGGTTATTATTTTCGCTTAATCGATAGAGGAGAATTTCTTGGAAGAAAAAAAAGAAAAAACCTGTTGGCACTGCTGGTTAAGACAAATTTTAAGAACGGTATTACAACCCAGAGGCGTGGAAGTTCTCTCTGAAGAGATGGTGGTGGAAATTCCACGGGCTGACCTGATTTTGATTCGGCGTGTTGGAGATTTCTGGACCGAAGAACAGCGGCTTTTTCTGGCGGATGGGTTAAGAGATTTACCAACAGATCATATTTTGATCGAACTAAAAATGCGTGAAAGCATCACTGCCAGCGCACTCAAGAAAATCAGCGCTTATGACTACTTCTATCTGCAACGAAAAGAACTGGACCGAAAGAGACTTCAGAGCATTTTGATTGGTGCGATCACACCTCGGAGTGATATACTAAAACAGTTCAATTTTGAACCCACAAAAGTAGCCGGGGTCTATATCTGCAAAGATTCCCGTTGGTGTAATAACCTGCGCGTGATCCTTTTAAATGAACTGGATAATAAACCACACAATGCTTTTCTGAAATGTTTTGCAAGCAGAAAAGTGGAGCGTACAAAAGCCTTTGCAACCATTATGCGTTCCTATTGGCTACACGCCTCCTCAAACCTCCCCCATCTCATCGCTCAATTAAGGAGACTCTGGATGGAGATCACAGAAGAAACTTTAGAATATGATGATATCACAGAAGAGGAGTACTGGGCGTGGGCCAAAAAACTCATGCTCTTAGCGATGCCTATTGAGAAAATGTTCGAAGACCCAGAATTTTCTCAATATCTGATTCAAGCCGAAAAGAAAGGAGAGGCCAGAGGAGAGGCCAGAGGAGAAGCTAAAGGAAAAGCGGAAGGAGCAAAAAACCAGGCTGCGCTGCTTAGTCGTATTCTAGAAGAGAAGTTTGGCCCTCTCCCAGTAGAGATTGTGGAAAAGCTACACAATGCAGATCTCGAACAGTTGGCAACCTGGAGTAATCGTGCTTTTGAAATGGATTCTTTGGAGAAAATTTTTCAATAAAGCCTCTCTTAAAAGCCAAAAAAAACACCAAATAGATCTCTCTATCTGGCGTTCTTCTCTAAAGCTTGGGTCAGGAATGTCTGAAAATCTCCATAACCCTCTTTTTTCTCTTGGGCGACCTTTTGCCGTTCTGCAACAGGTATCCCTACACGTCGGGTGATCGAAGCACCAGCCTTAACCATCGCTTCGCGCTCATCCCTTACACTCTGATGATAAAAATGAACCAGGCCAAGATGTGTCATGGGTCACTCCATTTTTTCTCCTCATATTGTCTGGACCCTTTCCAACGCAATCCTACCCTTATTTTAATTTCGGCAGATTAACTGAAAAGCTAAATCACTTTTTTGACTATCTTAAAAAAAACAGCCCTTAAACGTTCCCCTGAATATTAAGACCCTTAAAAAAATATAAAGTTTCTTCTACCAGAGCACACGGTCTAGATCAAAAACCGGTCCATCAACGCAAACCCTTCGATAATACCACCCCTGCTTCTCCTTTATTGGCGCCACACAGCCTGCACATCCGCCAAAACCACATGCCATATGCTCCTCCAGTGAAGCTTCACCATAATAAAGTCCCATCTTCTCAGCCAGCTTTGCCACAGCCGCCATCATCACTGTAGGACCACAGGTGTAGATCCTATATCGCGCATCTTTTTGCTGCATGAGAAAATCTTCGGCAAGTTCTGTAACAAAGCCCTGAAAAAAACCTTCCCGCTTTCTCAAAGAGGCCATCCGACTAACAATACCCAGCTCTTTCAGATGTGAAAAAGCCAACAACATCCCCTTTTGCGTAGGATCTTCAACCCCAACCGTCTCAAACGGTGGATCGCTCTCCGTACCAAAAAGAAGCACCGCTTCAATATCCTCTTTTCTCAGTGTTCGTGCCAGAAAATCCAGTGGTGCTAAACCCACACCACCAGAAATTAACAGCGCTTTCTCACCCTTTTTTGGTAAGGAGAAAGGCTTACCAATCGGCCCCATCATGGTGACAGAATCACCCGTCTGCCAATCACGCATCAAACGACTGCCCTGTCCCACCACCTTATAGAGAATATCAAGGGTTCCACGATCTTGATCCACATCTAAAAGAGAGAATGGACGCGGCAGAAGCGTCCCCTCTCCACAAGAGATATGAACAAAATGGCCCGGCTTTGCTGAAACTTGAGCCGTCCACTCTTCTGCTTTAAGACGTAGAAGATAGTGATCTTCCACTAAAAAACGATTTAATAAGAGTGTGGCTTTAAAACGGTGCAGTTGCGTAGACATAACCAACGGATCTTTCAGTATTTAACGATATAAATTCTCTTTTAAGAGATCAAAAAATCGACCCCTTCATCTTTATAGACACGACGACCAGAAACCCAGGTCTCTTTAACACGTCCCTGAACTCTTCGACCATGAAAACAGCTGTTTTTCGCTTTTCCTCGGAATTTTTCCGCATCCACAACCCAGGGCTCATTAAGATCAAAGAGCACCAGATCCGCAACAGCACCCACACTCAACGTTCCCCGATCAATACCTAAAAGGCGTGCCGGATTACAGCTCATGGCGGCAATCATCGAAGAGAGATCCATCACCCCATCCCGTACCAGTTCCAGACTCACAGGTAACATGGTCTCTAAGCCAACCACACCATTGGATGCCTTACAGAACTCCACCCGCTTGCTATCCATATCATGGGGCGCATGATCGGTGGCGATCACAGCGATAGTCCCCTGAGCCAGACCATCCAACACCGCTTGACGATCATCATGGGAGCGTAGTGGCGGTGACATTTTAAAGTTGGCATCATAATCGATGACATGCTCATCAATCAACGCAAAGTGGTGGGGTGCGGCTTCACAACTCACCGATAAACCTTCATCCTGTGCTTTTTTGACCGCTGTTACCGCACCTGCTGTGGAGATATGCGCCACATGATAGCGTCCACCAGTGAGGCGTGCCAGACGAATATCCCGATCCACAATAATATCTTCTGATTCACCAGGAATACCAGGCAATCCTAAACGGGTGGAGACAACGCCCTCATTGATACAGCCACAACTGGAGAGGCTCAGATCTTCGGCATGCTGAATAATCAGAGCATCAAACGCTTTGGAGTACTCCAGAGCACGACGCATCACCTGACTGCTCATGATCGGTAAGCCATCATCAGAGAAGGCCACACACCCCGCCTGTTGCAGCAGACCCATCTCGGTGATCTCCTCCCCCTTAAGCCCTTTGGTGGTCGCACCAATGGGGAAAACATTCACCAATCCTTTTGCCGCCTGCTCTAAAACATAACGTACCGTGGAGATATCATCGACCGCCGGCCGGGTATTGGGCATCGCAGCCATGGAGGTGACACCACCGGCGGCGGCACTCTCACAACCACCAACAATGGTCTCTTTATACTCAAAACCGGGTTCACGCAGATGAACATGCATATCCACAAGCCCCGGAGCCACGATAAGACCATCGGCATCAATAATTTGAGCCTCAGAAGGGGGATCAATCTTCCCCACCTGGCGGATCACACCATCCTGGATAAGAATATCGCTGGTCTGCTCCAGATGATTGGCGGGATCAATGACGCGGCCGCCACGAATAACAACGCAATTTTCAGCTGTTTTTGTCATCGACTATGTCCTCCGCCCTTGTCCACCGCACAGATGATAAAGTAACGCCATACGTACCGCCAAACCATTTTCAACCTGATTTAAGATCATGGAGCGGTCAGGGTCATCCGCGATATCTGAGGCAATCTCAACACCACGATTCATCGGTCCAGGATGCATTAAGATTGCATGTTCTCTTGCTTTTTCAAGGCGTTCTCTTGTCATTCCCCAATGCTCAAAATATTCACGTACACTGGGAAAAAAGCCGCCACTCATTCGCTCCAGTTGCAGACGCAGCACCATCACCACATCCACATCACGCAACCCTTCATCCATATTATAAAAAACCTTCGCACCAAAAGCCTCTTCGGCAAAGGGGGGAATCAGCGTTGGTGGACCAATAAAGCGCACATTAGCTCCCAGTGTTTTGAGCGCCAACGCATTGGAGCGTGCAACACGAGAGTGCAGTACATCGCCACAGATGGCGACATTTAATCCTTGGAAATCAATTTTAGAGAAGTGGGGGAGGGCATCACGGATGGTGAGAAGATCGAGAAGAGCCTGGGAGGGGTGTTCATGCTGTCCATCACCCGCATTGATGATGGCGGAATCCTGAAGATGTTTTGCTAGAAAAACCTGGGCACCTGATTCTGCGTGACGAATAACCACCAGATCAGGGGTCATGGCTTGAAGGTTCGCCATGGTATCATAAAGTGTTTCCCCCTTTTTAACCGAACTGGAAGAGACGCTCATGTTGATCACATCAGCAGACATCCGTTTTCCAGCCAGTTCAAAAGAGGTTCGTGTTCGTGTAGAGTTCTCATAAAAAAGATTGATGACTGTCTTACCACGCAGCGCAGGAACTTTCTTTATATCCCGTCGGTTGACCTCACGCATGGAAACAGCCGTATTGAGTATGATCTCAATCTCCTCTGAAGAGATATCTTCCATTCCCAAAAGATGCCGGCGCGTCCAGACAGGTGAATGGGCTATCATGTGGCAAATTTTCCTTAAAAAAAAGCCGATTCTATCCAAAGCCTTATGATCAGGGCTTTGAGGGGATTTTTTATGATTATGATAAACAGAACCATGTTAAATTCAAGGTGTTAACATGACTCTTATAAGAAAATTATCTTGGAAATTTTCTCACAATTGCGGGCATCTCATCCCCTTCGGCCGGAGAGAGCTTAATCGATCCTCTCTTAACACGATCCCTAATCTCTAAACCCCGATAGTCGGGTTGAATCGGGAGTTGACGTTCGCCTCGATCCACCAAAACAGCCAGGTCAACGATCTCCGGGCGACCATAATCAAAGAGTGCATTGAGTGCTGCACGGATGGTACGACCGGTAAAAAGAACATCATCGACTAAGATAATTCTCTTATCGTCAATATCCATGCTCAGATCCGTCGCACCAACCACGGGGTTTGGCCCCACAGTATCCAGATCATCCCGATAGAAGGTGATATCAAGAAAGCCAATCGGCAACTTTTTTTTCAGTTTACGGTTTAAACGTTCTCGCAACAGACGCGCAACCAGTGCACCACCACGCCGAATGCCCACCACAACCCGTTTTTTAGGATGTGTGATGTCTTGATAGAGTTCTTCGGCTAAGTTATCAATAATTCTGGCAGTTTGGGAGGGTTCGTAGAGAACCTCCTCCTTCAAATGAGCCATTGCATTCTTTCCGATCTAATGAAAAGATAAAAAAACAGATTCCTTCGATTATAAAGTGCTGTTTTTTACATCTCGGTTAAAAATTGGGTCAGTATATCATGAAAGTGGACATTATTGAAAACCGTAACGTTTATCATGGATTTTTTCGCCTGCAAAAAGTTCAGCTCAGATACCGCCGTTTTGATGGCTCCATGAGTCGAAAAACTTTTCTTGAGTGCTTAGAGCGAGGCGACGCCGTCGCCGTTATTCTCTACGACCCTAAAGCGGATGCGGTTGTTCTTATTCGTCAATTTCGTATCGGGACACTTCTTGCGGATCACGAGCCTTGGTGTATGGAGATCGTCGCCGGTGCCTGTGATGGCGATAACAATTATCCAGCTGTGGCCAAAAGAGAAATTGAGGAGGAGACCGGCTGGAAGGTGGATCAACTGCAATTTCTCTTTCCCTTTTTTATCGCACCGAGCAGCAGCTCAGAGCAGATCTATCTTTTTCTCGGGTTGATCGACAGCAAAGCGCGCCACACCACAGGTGGTGGATTGATCGATGAAGATGAAGATATTGAAACCCACATTGTCTCTTTCGCAGAAGCCTGGAAAATGGTTGAAGAGGGTGTCATCAATTCAGCAACCGCCATTCTTGCCATGCAGTGGCTGGCCATGAACCGCGAAAAACTGCGCGAAGAAGCGATATAGAGATTTAAAAAATCAGATGGCAACCTTTCCCCGATAGCGTTTCTCAACCCTTTTTATCAGCCGATCCTTAAACTCAGGATATTTATCCATGATATGATTAAAGTCTTTTCTTCCAAGACGATAGGCATCACAGTGGCTGATGGTCTCCACATTGAAATAGCGCTGCTTCTGCTCTCCTAATAGAGCCAGTTCACCAAAAAAATCGCCAGAACGCAACTTGGCAAAACGCGCGCCCTTCTTATCGGTCACAGCGACGACACCATGAACCAGAAAATAGATTTCATTCCCCTCCTCACCCGCTCTGATGATGGTTTGCCTTGATGGAAAGACTTCGGACTGCAAACAGCGCGCCAGATCATGAAGACAATCCTTAGAAACCCCTTTAAACAGGGACACAGATTGGATTAAAGAGATGTTCGCAAAGGTTTTTAAACTTTTTTGCATCGACTCCGGTAGCGCAAAAACAACCTCCTTGCTACTGCGTGCACACTCTAGAAGGTAATGATTATAAAAACTGATCACATCGTGCTGCACATCCAGAGGAACGCTATATTGACGCATAAAATCAATTAATGTCTCTAATTTTCGTCGCTGCTCCATCTGAAAGCTGTTGCTGCTCACTAAAAGTGTGGTCACATTACCCGCAACAAATCCATAGATTCCCACACCCAGCAGCATGACACACATGGCATAGATCTCACCCCACATATCTCCCGGTGTGATATCTCCATAGCCCACGGTAGTTAAAGTGGTCACAGACCAGTACATCGCTTTGATATAAAAAACATCTAATGGCACACCCTCCACCTTGGGATAGAGAATCATCCAGCCACAGGCTGCGCTATTGACCACACTTAAAACCCAGAACAGCGTCAGAGAGAAGCGTGCATGGCGTTTAAGGGGGAGAGCACGGCTTGCACTACGAAAAAGACTATAGAGTTTAATAACTTTTATTAATCTTAACAAAGCAATAAGCTCCTTGGAATAGCCCAGAGAAGCCGCAATAAGATCAAAGGGAATCGCAGCGATCAGATCGACAAAAAACCATGATTTTTTATAGTGTAACCAGATCTCTTTAGGGTCTTTGATCAGTTCACCATCCAAGGCCACAACGGTACGCGCCTGAACCAAAATATCCAGAAAAAAGATCACCATAAAGAGCATATCCATATGGATAAACCAGTCGGGCAACTCCTCCTCAATGGCGATACGGATAGGAATCGATTGGGTATACCAGAAGCTACCGATCAAAATAAGATAGTTCCAGAATGTTTTTAGATAGCTTTGTGGAAAAAAAATGATGGGCTGACGCATGAAAAACTCTATGGATTCGCAATTTAATCAGATCGATCGCTTTGAAAATCGGTAGACTTATGCACTCCAGAAACTTCCACCAGACTTTTCATCGAGAAACCGAATAAAGTTTTGATGGGCACTCTGCTCTTCTTCTGGGATCGACCAGATTCGCGGTGAACGTGACCTTTTTTGTACAGATTTTATCTTCTCTGGCAGGGGAATCGACTGCTCAGGCTGAACGCTATCAAGCATGAAGGTAAACTGATTTCCCCCCATAAGCTCCACATAAACTTCTGCTAAAAGATGGGAGTCTAATAGCGCGCCATGGAATGTACGTTGGCTGTTATCAATACCAAAACGTTTACAGAGCGCATCAAGGGAGACTGCACTGCCTGGAAATTTTCTTCGTGCCTTGATCAGTGTATCGATGGCGCGTTCATTATCGAGTGGTTTTCGCTTGATCTTCGCCAACTCAGCGTTCAAAAATCGCATATCAAATGCGGCGTTGTGGATCACTAAAGGAGAATCTTCGATAAACTCAAGAAACTCTTTTGCAACCTGGTGAAATTTTGGGCAGTCAGCAACCTGCTCGTTGGTAATTCCATGAACCCGTGTCGCCTCTTCGGGGATATCCCGTTCAGGATTAATATACCACTGGCGATTTTCTCCTTTTCGCATATCGATCAACTCAACACAACCGATCTCAATGATACGGTGTCCATCCGCAGGAGAGATTCCAGTGGTCTCTGTATCGAGAACAATTTTTCGGTCTATACCCTTATCCATTGCGTCGCCTCATAGAGATAATTTTTCTTTATCGATCATAAATTAAGCGCTTTTTCATCGCTCTCTTATTTTTTCATAGCTTACCTATCTCTTAAACAAAAAAAATATTTTTTTAGAAGAAGTAATAGGGCAGTATAGAAACTGGGGAAAAAGATCTTAACTATAGAAGATATAAAAGAAAATCGTGTTGATAACTCTGGGGGAAAATGCGTGGACAGATTGGGGAGAGTTGGGGGGAAAGTGATCTCTATATTAAGTGATGGAAACTCTCCCCACATAACCAACATTTTTTCCCCAAATCTTTTCTTACTTTTTCCCCAGACTTTTCCCCAGCACAATATCTATACTTAAAAATATAAATACTCTGTCTGCTTTTTGGGATTGGGAAAATATCCCCCATTAAAGAGATCATTTGTGGAAAACACGTTTAAATAATTAAAATAACTTCTAAAGATCTGTTGGTAACTTTGGGGAAAAGAGAAAATATCTTGGGGAAAAGAGGCTAAATTTAAATTTTTTGCATCAATTGAAGATAAATCTAATCAATTAGAACATATTTTATTCTATGGCTGAAAGTGTGTTTAAACATTCCATATCTGATTTTGAGAAAAGATTTTTTCAAACATTTTCTCCTCTCCCTCTTGATCATATGATCGGATCTTTCATCGCTTATTGAGCTCTTTTTTCTCACATGAGCAAACTTTTTATCGCTTACCTATCTCTTAAGCAAAAAAAATATTTTTTTAGAAGAAGTAATAGGGGAGGATAAAAGCTGGGGAAAAGCAGTCTAACCCTAAGAGATCGCATAGAAATATCTGTTGGTAACTTTGGGGAAAAGGGGGTGAATAGATTGGGGAGAGTTGGGGGAAAAGTGTTAAAAATAGATCTTAGCAGAGATTCTCCCCACACTATCCACATGTTCTCCCCAGATTTTTCCTTACTTTTTCCCCAGACTTTTCCCCAGTGTTGATTTTCTCATATTAAGATTTTAGCTTTGATCGCTTTCTTTTAAATGCACCATCATTGATCTCTCTTCCCTTCTTTGGGTTTCGCCTTTCATTGGCTTACCTATCTCTTAAACAAAAAAAATATTTTTTTAGAAGAAGTAATAGGGAAGTATAAAAACTGGGGAAAAACAATCTAACCCTAAGAGATATAATAGAAATATCTGTTGGTAACCTTGGGGAAAAGGGGGTGAATAGATTGGGGAGAGTTGGGGGGAAAACAGGTTTATCTGCTTTTGATACCACTTTTCCCCACATAACTGACATTTTTTTCCCAAATCTTTTCCAGACTTTTCCACAGATTTTTCCCCAAAGGGGTCTATTTGGGGGAGTTATCAATTTTCCAGATGATGCGTTCAGCCAGTTTTTCTGCATTGAGTATGCAGTCCGCAACAGAGACTCCCCCTCGCCAGTTGGCGCGAAAATAGAGATCAGGGAAACCACAGAGTTCAAATTCGATCTGTTTAATCAGATCGTTATGGCCCAGGGTGTATTGGGGAATCGCTCTTCGGTAGCGGGTGATATAGACAAAATCGGGATCGGTTAAGATCCCCAGAGAGGCGTTGATGGTCTCTTTGATCCGTTGAACCACCTGTTGATCATTGCGTTGGTGAATATTTAGATCGGTCATTCCCCCCGCAAAGGTTGTTAAGAGGTGGAACGCTTCTGGAGCACGCTTTTCAAAGAGGGTGCTGGAGAAGAGGGCGCCCAACATCTTACGGCGCTCAATGCGTGGAACAAGAAAACCAAAACCGTTTAAGGCGTGGGAGATATTTCTTTTTTTATAGCCCAAAGCAGCAGAGACAAGCGGGGCATAGATAATCTCTTCTAAGAGCGAGGCGGCTTTACTGGATATGGGTTTGAGCAGCAGTGAAGTCGCCGGTGCTGGGGTCGATAGAATTAATTGCGCTGTTTTCTCAACATGTTGCAAATTATCTTTCTGCCAGACCACATGCCACTGATTCTCCTGATACCGAATCGCTTTAACTTCGGCACCATACTCAATGCTCTGTGGTGGAAGTTGATCGGATATCGCCTGGGGAAGGGTGGACATCCCTTTATCGAAGGAGATCAAACGCCCTTTGGGGAGTCCTGCGCCTTTTCTGGCGCGGCCTTTAGCGATTGCCCCTAAGATAAGCGAGCCATATTTCTTCTCTAAGGCGTAAATTTTAGGCACGGCAGCACGAACGCTTAAACGTTCCACATCCCCTGCATAAACACCTGATATAAAAGGCTGAATGGCATAGTTTAAAAAACCTTCGCCCAAGCGACGGCGGACAAAACCGGCGATGCTCTCCTCTGTTTTGGCCTTACCGACAAAGGGCTCTTTAAGAAGGTTCAGTTTATCCTTACGGGAGAAGAGCGGGCTACGGAGAAAAGCAGGTGGAGAGAGCGGCAGGGCTTGGAGTTGGCCATCTTTGAGAATGAAGCGGTTATCGGCAATTTTATTGGCCTCTCGAAGTTCATCTCCTATATTTAACTGTTCAATAAGCCGCCCCAATGCATCATCGCGATCCCCTGGTTTTTGCATTGTGGAGTTGGGGCCGTGTTCGATGAGAAAGTTGCCCTGTTTTGAGGTGGCGATGGAACCGCCAGGACCAGGACGGGATTCAAGAACCCGTACAGAAAAACCGCGTTTATGGAGGAACCAGGCGGTGGCCAGTCCTGAGATACCTCCGCCAACAATGATGATTGGTGAGGATTTCTCTTTCATAATCAATAGGTTTCTTTAGGTTAACTGTTTTTTTTGAGCTAGATTGTTTTAGAGAAGGTTTTCTTTTGCTGGGCGTTTTGGATATACCAATCGAAAATCATGCAGATATTGCGAATGAGCAGTCGTCCGGCGGGAAGAACCTGGATGATCTGGCCATTGTCTTTGATTAATCCTTCGTTGGCAAAGGTTTTGATTTTTTCCTCTTCGGTGGCGAAGTAGTCACAGAAGGGTTGATTAAATTTTTTCTGCCACGCTTCTCGATCCAGTTGAAAATCGCAGAGCAGGCGGGTGATGGTATCGCGGCGGATATAGTCATCTTTGCTGAGCTTCAGTCCACGAAAGATAGGCGATTGATTGTTTTTTAAGCGCTTTTGATATTCCTCTATATCGCGGACGTTTTGAGCATAAGCGTAATCAAGTTGACTGATGGCGGTACTTCCCAAGCCGATGAGGTCGCAATCGCCGTGGGTGGTGTAGCCTTGAAAATTGCGGTGCAGTTTCCCTTCTCTTTGAGCGACAGCCAGCTCGTTATCGGGTTTGGCAAAGTGATCCATGCCGATATAGAGCATTCCGGTTTGTGTCAGGGTTTTGATCGTATTTTCTAAAATTTTTAATTTTTCTTCTGGGGAGGGGAGGTCTTTTTCTGCAATTTTGCGTTGGGCTGGAAAATATTGGGGCAGGTGGGCGTAGTTAAAAACAGCCAGGCGATCTGGGTTCATATCCTCGATCACCTCTTGCAGTGTTTTCTGAAAAGATTCCGCTGTTTGCAGAGGGAGGCCATAGATCAGATCGAGGTTAACGGAGAGAAAACCGGCGTCTCTGGCGGCTTCGATAACCTGCATACTTAGAGCTTTTGGCTGTTGTCGATTGACTGCGGCTTGAACTTTTGTGTCCAGATCTTGCACGCCGATGGAGATGCGATTGAATCCCATGGCTCTTAGGGCGTGGATATCTGTGGGGGAGGTTTGTCTTGGATCGACTTCAATGCCGATTTCTGCCTGGTTGGGGATGGTAAAATTTTCCCTTAGTGCCTGCCAGATATTTTGGAGTTGTTTTTTGTTGAGGTAGGTGGGGGTGCCGCCGCCGAAGTGGAGTTGTTTTACGGGACGTTTTTTGGAGATTTTTTCTCCTGTATTTTTAATCTCTTGGATTAGGTGATTGACGTAATTTTCTGCGTGGCTGTGATCTTCGCCGGTGACTGTTTTGTTGCAGGCGCAGTAGGAGCAGGCGGTTTTGCAGAAGGGGATATGGAGATAGAGGGAGAGTGGTTTTTTGTTGTTGTTTTGGTTGGTTTCTTCGAGGGTGTTGAAGAACTGTGTTGCGTGATATTTTTCGTGGAAGTGGGGAGCTGTGGGGTATGATGTGTAGCGTGGGCCGGATTGATCGTATTTGTTGATCAGGTTGAGGTCGAAGAGGACGTCCTGTGTGTTTTTCACCGGGGAGGGTTCCTTGTTTTGAAGGGGGTTTTAGGTTCATGCGGTGGGGTCTGGGGAGGTATGCAATACCTCCCCAGTCTAGGGGGTTTGGGGGAGCGAAGCGTCCCCCAAGAAAATGCACCGAAGGTGCATTTTAAAAAACATGAGTCACACGACCGTACACTTTTACTGGTTTACCGGTATTTAAGTCATTTGATCGTTGAAAGGCACGCGCCTTCGGCGTTTCCTGGGGCGCTGCCCCAGACCCCGCCAGGGGCGCTGCCCCTGGACCCCGCCAGGGTTTCCAACCCTGGACCCGGAATAATTAACCCACCAGAAAATTTACGGCATCACTACTGAACTAACGCCTCATCTCCCGACTCCTCTTATGAACATAATCAACCAAAATCTTCAAATGATCCGGATTAACCTCCGGCGTAATCCCATGCCCCAAATTAAAAATATGCCCCGGACCTCTACCAAATCCCCGAAGAACCTTCTTTGCCTCAGCAATAATCTGCGCACGATCGGCAAAAAGAACCGACGGATCAAGATTCCCCTGAAGCGCAACACGATGACCAATCTGCTTTTTGGCCTTTCCAATAGGGGTTGTCCAATCAAGACCAACCACATTACAACCCGTCTTAGCAATTTTCTTCAAGGAGTGGCCACAATTCTTAGAAAAAAGAATCACCGGAACGGCTTCTCCAGTAGGCCCCACACGATCCAATTGATCAAGAATTCGCTTCATGCTGCCAAGAGAGAATCGTTCATACGCCTCTGGCGTAAGAACACCACCCCAGGTATCAAAGATCTGTATCGCCTGCGCACCAACACGAATCTGCGCATTTAAATAATTCGCCACATTATCCGCCAGACGATCAAGCAGCTTTTGCAGATCATCAGGGTTTCTGTAGAGCATTTTTTTAATATGACCAAAAGTTTTACTCGATCCACCCTCAATCATGTAGGTTGCCAGAGTCCAGGGACTCCCCGAAAAACCGATTAAAGGAATGCCTTTTGGTAACGCTTTTCGAATGCTCTCAATGGCACCTAGAACATAACCGAGATCTTTCTCAGGGTCAGCATCTTTGAGGGCATCAATCCCCTCACGGTCGCGAATCACCGGTTTTAAAAGAGGGCCTTCGTTGGGGGCAAAGGTGAGCTCCTGACCCATCGCTTCAGGGATAACCAGAATATCGGAGAAAAGAATCGCGGCATCAAGATCGAAGCGTCTTAAGGGTTGCAGGGTGACTTCCGTGGCCAACTGGGGATTTTTACAGAGATTAAGAAAGTTTCCAGCTTCAGCACGGATGGCACGGTATTCTGGAAGATAGCGCCCAGCCTGGCGCATCACCCAGATGGGGGTCTGTTTTACAGGAAGCCTTAAACAGGCGCGGAGAAAAGGGGCTTGAGGTTCTTTCATGCGAATTGCCAAAATTAAAAGATTATCAGATAGATAAATTCGGTGTGTTTTTTTTGATTAAAATTTTATATTTTAATTCCCCCACGTCGTCGGCATGAGGCCACGGTCTATTTTTTTCTCTTGGGGGGTGTTGGTGGGACTTGAACAGCGCCAGAACTCATCCACATGATAGGCGACCGGGTAGTCTATCTCCTGGTGCAGGCTGCTCTCCAGAGGGATAATTGTCTCCTCTTCCAGTCTAATCCATTTTCTTTGTGGGTTAAGCTCTTCACGCATCTCGCCATCGGGGGTGGGTAGGCCGTCTTCGGTATGCGAATAGCGCACCCTTAGGACAACGACCCCATGGCTGGCGGATTGATCAACAAGAAAATCGCGTTCCAGATCAAGGCCATTCTCTATCCCCCAAGATTTGAGTTCGGAGAGTTCCTGGCTGTTTAAACAGAGAAGAAGATATTGGCAGATTTTTATATCTGCATCACCCTTTTGCGTTGAGAAGAGGGTGAGGCGTCGATCCTGTTGTGAAGAGATATAGACCGTTGAGGTCTGTTTGCTTTTAAATAGCAGTTGTGTTGCGAGTGCTGCGGCGGATTTTCGGCCAGCGGCATTGTGGTAGAAGCTAAAATATTCAAAAAATTTTCGTTCCAGTGTCTCAACAAAATCTTCGCCCTTATCATAGAGCCGCCCTTTAAGATAGCCGAGATAAACACCCATCTCTCGCAATGCATTGTTGGTAATCTGTTCGATTTTTACATTAAAATGGGTTAACTGGAAGCTGCTTAAATTTCCTGGTGGATTGGCTTTTCTGGGATTTTGTACCAGCAGAGCGTAATCGAGGGGGAGGAGCATACGCACCAGATCGTCGAAACTTTCATGTTCCACATAGCGTCCAGCCCCTTGATAATTCTCCAGACCAACAATATCTGGTGCGGCCTCTTGAATTCTTTTTTTACGAATCCGGTTAGCCCGTCGGCAGCGAAAGTGTTTATGTAGCTTTCGTGGCAGGCTACCATCGAGTAAAATCATCAGAGCACTGTTGTGGAGTGCATACTCCTTGATGGTACTGGCGGTGCCTGGTCGCAGCCGCATGGGATGAACAAAAGGGTAGGGGGTGTTGGAATGCCCAAACTTCTCGTAGGAGTCGATTAAACTGTACTTGATCAGGAGACGGGTGATCTTCTCTCGTGATAGACTGTAGGGGCTGCTTTCATCGCTCTCTTCGAGTGTTTTTAGAGATGGCTCGGGGCGCCGTTTTGGGAGTTCACCTACGGTTTCGTTGTTCATCTCGTTATCATTTTCCGGAGCATTGAACATAAATCCGGTCCAGTATAAAATTTTTTAGAGTATACTCTATTTGGATAATCATAGGATTAGAGCACGCTGTTCCCAGCAAAGGCAAGGAATCTTGGCATGGTGACCCTCGATAAAGTCGAATTTTTCTTAAATCAGCAGCTTGAATGCGCACGTTATTCGGACTACTGCCCCAATGGTGTTCAGGTTCGTGGAGAACGTCCGATACGCCGTGTGGCCGGTGGCGTGTCCGCCTGCATGGCGCTTTTCGAGGAGGCTCTAACCTGGCAAGCTGATCTTATTTTGGTCCATCATGGTTTTTTTTGGAAGGGAGATTCCAAAGTTATTGAAGGAAATCTTAAAAAACGGCTCGCTTTTCTTCTAAAACATGAGATCACCCTGATGGCCTATCACCTTCCTCTCGATGCGCACCCAAAGTGGGGAAATAACAAACAGATCTTTAAAAAACTTGGGCTAATCAATGAGAAACCGTTTGGGGTTTATCAGGGTAAAACCATCGGTTTTCAAGGCAGCTATGCGGGTGGGAGAGATTTTAACGCAGTAAAATCTGATATGCAAAACCTGTTTGGTGGCCAGATGCTCGCTCTTCCCTTTGGGCCGGAGCGGGTGGAACGGGTGGCGATCTGTTCTGGCGCCGCACCAGAGCTGATTCGAGAGGCCAAGGCGTGTGGTGCGGATCTCTATCTTACCGGAGAGGCGACAGAGCATGTGTATCACTTTGCCCGTGAAGAAGGCATTCATTTTATTGCCGCCGGTCACCACCGCACAGAGACCTGGGGTGTGCGTGCGCTTTTAGATGTTCTTAAAAATGAGTTTGCCTTAAAAACCCGTTTTATCAATATTGAGAATCCCATTTAAAATGGATAACAATCTTAGATTATAATGATTTAAAATTATCTGAATAAAGGATAGATGCTCAATATGCCTCAGATTGATGGTTCGACCAAAATTCTTGGTGTGATTGGTGATCCCATTGGCCACTCGCTCTCTCCAGCGATGCATAATTATGCGATCTCCTTAGAGAAAATTAACTTCTGTTATCTTCCCTTCCATATTAAACCGAAGGATTTACCCTTAGCCATTAAAGGGTTTCAGGCACAGCGTGTGGTGGGTTTAAATGCCACCATTCCTCATAAAGAGGCGCTGATTCCTCTGATGGATCAACTCACCCCTGAATCGGAGGTGATTGGTGCGGTCAATACGGTGATCTTCAAAGAGGGGATGATCATTGGTGATAATACCGATGGTTATGGATTTATCACCGCTTTAGGAGAAGTTTTTGAGCAACCGCTTAAAGAGACGCCTGTGCTACTGTTGGGAGCAGGTGGTGCCGCAAGGGCCGTGTTGGTGGCTTTGCTTAAAGCGGGCGTTAAAGAGTGCCTGGTGGTTAATCGTACCCTTGAGCGGGCGGATCAATTAATCTCAAAAGTGGCCCATCTCTTTCCTGAATGCAGACTCTCCACCATGGCTCTAAACTGGTCGGAACTTCCTTTAGAAAAATTTCCTCTGCTCGTTAATACCACCAGTTTAGGGCTTACGGAGAACTCGGGGGAGATATTCTCGCTGATTGAGAAAAATTTTTCCCGTATGAACAAAGATGCTTTAATCTTTGATAGTATATACAGTAAAGAGCTGACACCGCTTCTGCGCGCAGCAAAAAATGTGGGCTTAAAAACCGAAGATGGCCTTGGCATGCTCATTCATCAGGGGGCACGCGCTTTTGAGTGCTGGACCTCTAAACCCATGGATACGACAAAGGTTAAAGCGTATCTGAACCAGTTGACAGGGAGAGGCTGATGCCTGTTTTTATTTGGAAAGCGAAAAATAAAAAAGGGGAGAAGCGCACCGGTGAGGTTGATGCGGAAGATGCCACCAAGGTTCAGATACAGCTTCGCAAGCAGGGGCTTTTGGATGTTCGCGTTAAGAAAAAACCCAAAGAGATTGCGCTGTTTCAATCCGACCATATCGACGAGAAAGAGATTGTGGTCTTCACCCGTCAGTTAGCCACCATGGTGGGTGCGGGTATGCCTTTAGTCTCCTGCTTTGATCTCACCTCAAAGGCCGCTGAGAATCCAGCGGTCAAGGATGTGACCAAACGGGTGAAAGAGGATATCGAATCTGGGGTATCGCTCACCGAAGCGCTGGCTAAAGAGCCAAAAATGTTTGATGAACTGTTTGTCAATCTGGTACAAGCAGGTGAGCAGTCGGGTATTCTAGAGGCGGTTCTTAACCGACTGGCGGTCTATAAAGAGAAGGCGGCGGCTTTAAAGGCCAAGGTTAAATCCGCCATGACCTATCCGGTGGCGGTGTTAATCATCGCTTTTGTGATTACAGGGGTGTTGATGATCTTTGTGGTGCCCGCATTTGCCGATCTCTTTGAAGGCTTTGGCGCCGAACTTCCCCTACCCACCCGTATTGTGATCACCACCTCGGAGTGGTCGCAGCGAAACTGGTGGCTTGTTCTCACGGTGATCTTTGGCTCCTGGTACACTTTTAAATATCTCTATAAAAATAATGAGAATTTCCACTATAATATGGATAAACTCTCACTGCATCTGCCGGTTTTTGGCGAAATTTTAAAAAAATCAGCGGTGGCCCGCTTTGCAAGAACATTCGGCACCATGGTGGCCGCAGGGACACCGATTTTAGAGAGTCTGGTTAATGTGGCCAAAACAGCGGGTAATCGGGTGGTTGAAGAGGCGGTACTCAATGCCCGGGATGCCATTGCCGAAGGCCGTACCCTAAGTGAACCTTTAGGGGAGTCACCGGTATTTCCTGTGATGGTGATTCAGATGATCTCCATCGGTGAGACCACCGGTAACTTAGAGATGATGTTAGAGAAGATTGCCGATTTTTACGAAGAGGAGGTGGATCGGGCGGTCGATAGCCTTACCGCACTCTTAGAGCCGATTATTCTGGTGATCCTGGGGACACTGATTGGTGGTCTGGTGGTGGCGATGTATCTGCCGATCTTCCAGATGGGCTCTGTGGTGGGTTAAGGCAGGTTTTTTAAGGAGCGATCTGGTGAGTCGATTTGAACAGTTGAGCCGTCTTGTTTTTATCCGTCTTTTTGTGACTGCGGGGCTCTTTTTTTTCAGTTACAGCGCTTCGCCCTTGACAAGGGCATCCGAACAGATCTTCTTGCCGCAGTTTTTTATTGCCAGCCTCTTTTTGATTACACTCTTCTATATTCTCTGGTTAAGAACCCGAAGAGCACTCGATCTTCTTACAGAGGTGCAGTGTGCGGTTGATCCAATCCTGATCTCTATTTTGGTGATTCTCACCGGTGGTGTAACCAGCCCACTCCATTTTCTCTATGGTTTGGCGGTACTCAATACCGCCCTGCTCTTAGGGCGTCGGGAGGCTCTGGTGGTGGCGGGTATGTCGGTGCTGCTCTCCGCAGTCGCCGTCTCTTTGAACAGCTTCTTTTTTAATGTGGTTGTTCAGCTCGATTTTGCCCTCTTCAGGCAGATCATGCTCTTTAGCAGTGCCTATCTGATTACCGCACTTTTAGGGGGAGCTCTCTCTGAGAAGGCGGCGGGATTACAGGATAGCCTGGCGAATCTGGCGCTGTTGAATGAACAGATTATCTCTGCAATTCCTGATGGATTGATCTCTGTCAATCGATTGGGGGTGATCTGGACCGCCAACGGATGGGCCGAAAAAATTTTGGGCCTCTCAAAAAAGACGCTGGTTGGCAGTGCGCTTAAAACCCATTGTCCTGAATTTCAGTGGGTGATCGATGGGGCGGAAAATGCGGAACGAAACCCTGTTTATGTGGAGATGCGCCGGGAGAAGCGTATACTAGGGGTCAGTTTAACGCCGTTAAAAAATCGGCAGGGAAAACAGTTGGGTAATCTGCTCACCTTTCGTGATCTATCCAAAAGAAAAAAACTGGAGCGTAAACTGGCAGAGAAGGAGAAACGGGTGCTCACAGGAAATATGGCCGCTTATGTGGCGCATGAGATCCGCAATCCTTTAGCCTCGATCTCTTCGGCATCACAGATGTTGCAGATGGCTAAAAATCCTGAGCAACTGGAACGGATTAAACGGATTATTTTAGAGGAGAGTGACCGTTTAAATCATCTGATTACCGATTTTCTCACCTTCTCCCGTCCGCCTAAAGCCAATCGCGAACAGGTTCATCTGCACGCTTTTCTTGAGAACCTGCATTTTCAGCTTCAGAAAGATGTGCGCTGGAAAAAGATGGCGCTTAATCTGGATATTCCTCAAAATGTAACCATCCATTTTGATATTGCGCATTTAAAACAGATTTTCTGGAATCTTTTTATCAATACATCACAAGCCTGCAAAGATGGTGCTGGAACGGTGGATGTGGTAATCCAGAAGCTCTCCTCAACTTCGGTGGCTGTTTTTGTCCTTGATGATGGCCCTGGCATGCCTTCTGAGGTTCTTCGTAAGGCGCAAGAACCCTTCTATACCACCCGCTCCACAGGAACGGGATTGGGGCTCTCTGTTGTGGAGCAGTTGTTAAGAATTAATGGGGGCCGAGTCTCCCTTAAAAACCGCAATCAATGTGGCGAGGCTTTTTATGCCTCTAAAGGATTGCGGGTAAAATTAATCATGGAGTCGGTGGATGGCGAACATTCTTGTCTGTGATGATGAAAAAAATCTTCTAGAGATGCTCTCCATGGCGCTGACCCAGGAGGGACATAAGGTTAAAACCGCTTCAGATGGCGTGGAGGCTTTTCGTATTTTAGAGTCCGCCGCCCTGGATCTGGTGATTACAGATCTTAAACTTCCCGATATCAGTGGATTGGATATTCTCCATCGGGCGAAAAGTCTGGATCAATCGCGGCCGGTGATTTTGATTACCGCTTTTGCCTCCACAGAGACTGCGGTGACCGCGATGAAAGAGGGCGCTTTTGATTATCTGGAGAAGCCTTTCCGGATGGAGGATCTCTTTCTGGTTGTCACGCGCGCCTTAGAGCAGATGGCATTGAAAAAAGAGAATCGCCAGCTTAAGAAGGCTCTAAAGAGTAAAGAGAGTGTGCGTGTCTCTGTGATTGGTAACAGTCCGGCCATGCGTCGCACCTTAGAACTGGTTAAAAGGGTCTCCCGTACCGAGGCGACCATTCTGATTACTGGAGAATCGGGAACAGGGAAAGAGTTGATTGCCCAGGCGATTCATGAGGAGAGCCCTAGAAAAGAGGCCGCTTTTGTACCGGTGAACTGCGGCGCAATTCCTGAGAATCTGATTGAGAGTGAGCTTTTTGGTCATAGTAAAGGGGCCTTCTCCGGTGCGGTAAGTCAGCGTAAGGGAGTTTTTGTTGAGGCGGATGGTGGCACACTGTTTCTCGATGAAATTGGAGAGATGCCTTTAAGTGCGCAGGTTAAGCTGCTGCGTGTCTTACAGGAGCAGACCGTTCGTCCTGTGGGGGGAACGGGAGAGCGTAAGATTGATGTGCGTGTTTTAGCGGCGACGAACCGTAATCTGGCTGAAGAGGTGGCTGAAGAGCGTTTTCGTGAGGATCTCTACTATCGTATTAATGTGATCAATCTTCACCTGCCACCCTTAAGAGAGCGAGGGGAGGATATCCCTCTTTTGGTGGCGCGTTTTATCGAGAAGAGTGCCAGCCGTTACGGTCTATCCATAAAACATATTGAGCCTCCCGCCTTAGATGCCCTTTTGCGTTACCGTTTTCCTGGTAACATCCGTGAGTTGGAAAATCTGATTGAGGGCGCTGTGGCGTTGGCTACGGGGGATTCGCTTAAACTTTCTAATCTTCCAGAGCATATCCGTCGTGGAAAATCGAGTGATCATTCACTGGTTAATGCGGTTACTGAGGAGCTAAAGCCAGAAGAGTTTACCGGGGTATCTGAAATATCTTCGTCTGCAAAAAAAGAGCTGTTTCCTGAGAGTGGTGTTGATCTGGATAATGTTCTTGCAGAGACGGAACAGCGTCTTATTCAACAGGCTTTGGAGAAAAGTGGTGGAAATAAGACCAAAGCAGCGGGTATGCTGGGGTTAAGTTTTCGCTCTTTTCGTTATCGTTTAGCCAAGTTGAAAAAGAGTTTAGAGTAGATCTTTGGGAGATGTTATGGCGCTGGATTTTAAAAAAATACCCCGCACAGTTATTCTAACGCTGTTATTTGGTTCTATCATCTCATTATCCCTCTATTATGCTGTTGCGGATCTATCCCATCGCCAGATTGAAGCGGAATTTCGCCGTGCAGTCGATGAACGGGCGGCCTCTTTTCGCAGTGAATTAGAAGTCACCTTTAAGACGCTTTATGATATCCGTGGCCTCTTTAACGCCTCTGAGGAGGTTTCCAGAGAGGAGTTTAAAATCTTTGTTGAGCAGACCCTCATCTATCGTTCAGGGGTTCAGGCTTTAGAGTGGGCTCCTCGTGTTCTTCATACGCAAAGAGCCGATTATCAACAGATGGTGCATCAGGAAGGGTTCTCTGATTTTAAGATTACCGAGAGAAGAGCTAAAGGAGAGATGGTGCGAGCAGGCGTGCGGGATGAATATTTTCCGGTCTACTTTGTTGAGCCTTTTGAGAAGAATCGCGCCGCCTTTGGTTTTGATATGGCCTCAAATAAAATAAGAGAAGAGACACTTAACGCCTCTTTTAATCAGAATAAACTGCTTGCAACCGCACCGATTACGTTGGTTCAGGAGACCGGGGTGCAGAAGGGCATTATTGTTTTTTTACCTGTTTATAATTCATCTGTGGATAAAGAGAAGCGTAGAGAAGATGTGTTACCAAAGCATCGAGAGGGGTTACAGGGCTTTATTTTGGGGGTATTTCGTATTGGCGATCTTTTTAATATGGCTTTAAATCGTGTGAGTCAAAAGGGTGTTGGTATTCATATGATCCTTGAGGATCGTTCAGAAGTTGAGAAGGTGAAACAACTTTATCAATATAGACCTCATGTAGAAAACCAGAACTATGCGGCTTTGCGTTATGAAAAATCGCTTGGAGAGATTGCTGGAAGAGATTGGTATATAAGAGCCATTGCCACAGAACACTATCTTGATAGACATTATAATCCATTTCCTGTGATGACTTTGGTGGGTGCTCTTTTAGTCTCTGGGTTGTTGGCGATTCATCTCTACTCTAATGCATGCCATACCTTAGAGGTTGAAAGATTGATCCATGTTCGTACAACGGCGCTCTATGAGCAGGAGATGGAGAATAAAATTATTGTTGAGGCAGCGGTTACAGGGCTGATTAAAATTAACAGTCGAGGTATTATTGAGGCTTTTAATCCGGCGGCCGAGAAGATGTTTCTCTATAAATCCAAAGAGGTTTTTGGTAAAAATGTTAAAATGATCATGCCAGAACCCTATCACTCTCAACATGATGGTTACCTGAGAAATTATCGTAAAGGAGATCGGGCTAAAATTATTGGATCAATCCGGGAGGTTGAGGGAAAGAGAAAAGATGGCTCCTGCTTTCCTCTGGTGCTTGCTGTGGGGGAACATGAGCATGAGGGTAGGAAAAAATATGTGGGTTTTCTTCTGGATATCACAAAGCAGAAAGAGGCCGAACGGATCAAGAGCGAATTTGTTTCAACGGTAAGCCATGAGCTGCGTACACCTCTCACTTCAATCAAAGGAACATTAGGTCTGGTTTTGGGTGGCGTGGTGGGTGAACTTCCCACGAAGGCGGAGATGCTGCTTAAACGGGCGATGGATAATACCGATCGACTGACCCTTTTGATCAATGATCTTCTCGATATGGAGAAGATGCAGTCGGGTCAGATTGTCTTTGAATCCTCTCCGATAGATATTAAAAAGCTATTGAGAGAGGTGATTATCGCCAATGAGGGTTATGGTGAGAAGTTCTCTGTTTCGATAAAGTTATTAGAGATGCCCTCTGAGGTGTTAACCATTGAGGGCAATGAGGGCCGTCTTATGCAGGTTTTCTCTAACCTGCTCTCCAATGCGATAAAGTTTTCTCCCAAAGGGGGAACGGTCGATATTCAGGTGCGCTGTTTTGAGCAGGAGGGGAATCCCTGGCTGCGCATATCGGTGATCGATCATGGTTCAGGTATCCCTGAAGCATTTCATAGCCGTATCTTTGAGCGGTTTTCGCAGGCGGATGCGTCAAGTACACGTCAGAAAGGCGGTACAGGCTTGGGATTGGCGATCTCTAAAACCATTGTGGAGAGGTTAAACGGGAAAATTAACTTTGAGAGCAGGGAGGGGGAGGGGAGCCACTTCTTTGTTGAATTTCCCAGAATATAAACTCACATTCAAAAGTTTTTTACGCTCGTTTTTTTATTACTTTTTCTCTTAAATGTAGGTTGAAAAAAATGACAGACTCACTTCAACGAATTCTTTATGCCGAAGATGAACCCGATATCCAGGAGGTCGCTGTGCTTGCTCTGGAGGCTGTGGGTGGATTCTCTCTGAAGGTTTGCAGCACAGGAAAAGAGGCGGTCGAGGCCATTGATGATTATAACCCCGATCTGATTCTTTTAGATGTGATGATGCCTGAGATGGATGGTCCCACAGCGCTGTTGGAGATTCGCAAAATACCATCGTTTCAAGCAACACCAGCAATTTTTATGACCGCCAAGGTGCAGCCCCAGGAGATTGAGAGCTATCGGGTCATGGGACGGGTTGAGGTGATCTCTAAACCGTTTGATCCGATGACCTTGGCGGATACCATCAGAGATCTTTGGCAGAAGATTCAAAAGTAGTGATTAACGAGGCTTGATATGATAGATGATGCTAAAAAAAAGATCGTGTTAGAAAAACTGCAAGCCTCGCGAAGAAAATATGCCAGCAATCTCTCTGAGCGCATCTTAGCAGCGGAGGATCTGTGGCATGGACTCCTAGAGGTGTGGGTGGAGGATCAGGCCCGGGCGCTTCTTCGTTTGATTCATAATCTCGCAGGCTCATCAGGCACCTTTGGTTTTACAAAGGTTGGTGAGATCGCCTTTGAAATAGAATCTATTTTAAAAATAATGATTGAAGATCGTTTTAAAAACGTAGAGAATCGCGAGACGATTGAGAAGAAGTTCATTCAGCTTAAGAGAATCTGTGCCGATGCTCTGGGTGAGGGAACAATTGATAAGGACGTGGGTGAAAAAATAGCTCAAAGAAGGCGGATTGATTGTGAGGAGATACCTTACCGCATTCTTATTGTCGATGATTCTCTTCCCGTGGCGGAGTATACCGCATTGATTTTAGAGGGCGCCCAGATGGAGAGTCGGGTGATTGATAATCCTTCGGAGATTCTTTTGGTTATGGATCAGTTTAAGCCAGATCTGGTGCTGATGGATCTTCATATGCCAGACTACTTCGGTCCTGAAGTGGCCAGGATCATAAAACAGCAAGAGCGTTTTATGATGGTTCCTATTGTCTATCTTTCCGGAGAGAGGGATCTTGATCAACAGTTAGAGGCGATGCGTGCTGGTGGCGATGGTTTTTTAACCAAACCAATTGAGGTGGAGCCGCTAATCTCAATGGTCTCTTCATGCATTCAGCGGGCGAGGGATTCTCTAAATCTTAAATGAGAAGTTTTGATCAATAGGTTGTAGTAAGAATTCTCTTCATACCTGTGATAGAGAACTGATAAACAACATTTAATCCCAGCGTGCGATTCTCCATACCTTCTAACATGGGCACAATACTGTTTCCGCCATCCAGATCAGGGGTGGTCTGTTTCATCTCAAAGCTGAGTTCACCATCGGCAGTACCGCTGCTATTGATGATATCTGCATTGAATGTGAATAGGTAGGAGCGTGCGGCGGCGGCATAATCGAAGTAGTTAAAGGTGACAGGGATGCGTGTGGCCAGGGGTGAAGCAGAGAGTGTGGATGATGTACCAATTTTGATGGCTGTCTCTCCACTGAGTGTGGAATTGTTCAGACTGTTGAGGTAGCTTGCAACCTGAGTAATTTTACCATCATCTCCACTGCTGATAAAAGTCCCATCAATTGAAGCCTTTGCACCGATGTAGCTTGTGACACCACGCATGGCAAAATAGAGTCGGGAGCGTGCAAGATGCTGCTCTATTTCTGTTCCCTCTGTGGAGATAAACTGGGCCAGGGCGGCGGCGAGTCCCATCATGATGGTCATGAAGATCATTACCATAAGCAGCGTGTTTCCTGCTTCTAAGCGACGTGGGTGATAAGGTTGCGTGGTGGATTGAGTCATGATCTTAAGAGAACCTGTTTTTTAAAGGGATCTTATCAGTAGGAGGAGATGATCATGCGGAACGTATCGCTGTAGTCATCTGCGATAAGGTTTGTTTTTCCAGCGGTCTGGGGATCAATGAGATTAACTCGCACCTCAGCCATGTGATTACCAACCCTTCGGTTTGTGGTATTGACAACAATGTTATCAATATAACCATAGACAGAGAGCGTCTCTGTTCCGGTACACTCCCGATGCGGCGTTTCAGAAGCGGTGCAGTTGATGCTTGTCTCAACTTTTCCGCTCTGGACCGAGGGATCAGCCGAGGGATCGGTGCTGTTTTTGGTTAAAGCCAGACGATTATTCCAAACCTGCCACGTATTACTATCACTGCCAGCATTGGTGAGTGTCACCAGATTTCCTGTACTAACGGTAAGGGTGGTGGTGCCTCCTTCGGTGAGGGTTGATCCTGTGGAGGTATGGTCGATACCATTGCTCTCTGGCGTAAAACGTGCCGAGGTAATCCAACTGGTATTGGCCGCGTCATAACCGCCATCGGTCAGGATCTGATGATTTAAGCGGATCTCATGATTAAAACGGATGGAGGTCATGAGGCTCTCTAAGGTGACGAGCATGTTAAAGTAGAAGGTCATGATCACCATCATCAGGACGAGGGTGAGTGATCCGGCAATCATCACTTCAAGCAGAGTAAAGCCCGCATCACGTTTAGAGGCAATTTTTGTCATGGTCTCGATCTTTTAAATTGATTTAATTCGCTTCTCACTCCATTATGACGCTTTGTCGCTATTTTTCAACGTTCATCTGCTTTGTTTAATTAAGAATAACCGATTTTTTTTATTTTTTAAGTTTAAGGAATAGGCTTTTGTCTCATACTTTGCGGTCACTTATCCCTCCTGATGAACCTTTAATGCATAAGACAACCCTTGATAATGGCTTGATTATCAATACCTTTCCTATGCCTTGGCTGCATGAGGTGGGTGTGACACTGATGGTGAAAGCGGGAAGCCGATATGAGCACCCCACCAAGACGGGTATCGCCCATTTTCTAGAACATATGCTCTTTAAGGGAACCGAACGTTTCTCTGATCCTGTACGGTTGCATACCGCGTTGGAATCACTGGCGGCGGATATGAATGCCGCCACAGGCGTTGAGAGCAATGCTTACTGGATGACGCTACCTAAAGCCTCATTGGCCGAAGGATTTCCTATATTTTGTGAGATGTTTACCCATCCCGCATTCTCAGATATTGAGACCGAGCGCCAGGTGATTTTAGAGGAGATGCGGGAGGAGGAGAATATCCATGGAGAGAGCACCAACAGCGTGGTTTTAGGCTCTAGAAAACTCTGGCCGGATCATGCTCTGGCGCAACCCATTCTTGGTTATCCTGAAACCGTAAAAAAGATCACCAGAGAACATCTGCATGGCTTTTTAAAACGTTACTATGCGGGTAATAACATGCGTGTGGCTTTCTTTGGTCCTGTGGAACATCATCAATCTGTTGATTTAAGCCAACAGCTGGCTAACCTCCATCAAAGCCCACCACCTGAGATCATTTCGCCAGAAACCACTAAAGATGGCCCCCACTGGATCGCTGTGGAGGATGCCACCGCCCAGTTAACCCTGTCGCTCTTTTTTAAAAGTGAGGGGTTCTGCTCCTCTGAAGCAAAAAAGCGCTCCTTTATAAGGCGTCTTCTCGATGATGGCTTCTCCTCCCGCCTTCAGGTGGCGGTAAGGGAGCGTAAGGGGTTGGCTTATGATCTTTGGGCCGCCGATCTGGCCTACTCTGATGCGGGCGCTTTTGAGTTGGGGGCTTCGGTCTCTCCAGAGAATCTTCTAGAGGTTGTTAAAATCTTTTTTCAGGAGCTTAAAGGGGTCTATCGCACCCCGCCCTCAAAAGAGGAGTGGCAACGCACGGTTTTTCGTTGGCAACGGGATCTGATAACCATACTGGATCGCCCTTCAGATCTTCTTGAGCGCTATGTGGGGGACGCTTTTTTTCACGCGCCCCAAACACTGATGGAGAGTTGGTCTCAGATCGCTTCACTCTCTAAAGAGGAGATCACGGATTATGCCGAAAAACAGTTTACTCTGGATAATCTGGTGATGGTACTCACAGGCCCTGAAGCTAAGAAGCATCTGGATAAAGTAAAACAGTGGCTGTTATCTGAAGTAGATATAGCCTAATACTGTTATTTTTATCAATCCTTGGCAGGTCATTAATTCAGATCTCTTAACTAAAGATCTTAAATTTTTCTTGACATGTTCATAGAAATAATGGTAGCCATTGATAACTTTTATAACTCTATTTCTAGCTTTCAATTTGTAACAAAAATATGGCTAAAAAGATTCTGATTGATCCTGTAACCCGCTTAGAAGGCCACCTTGCGCTTAAAGTTGAGGTGGAGAACGGCCAGGTAAGTAAGGCTTTCAGTAAAGGGGAGATGTTTCGCGGCTTTGAGCAGATTCTTCTTAATCGTGACCCCATGGATGCCCAACAGATCACCCAGCGCATCTGTGGCGTCTGTCCTATTGCCCATGGCACCGCATCCATTTTAGCCCAAGATGATGCTTACGGAATTAAGCCACCGGAAAATGGCCGCTTGCTGCGCAACCTCATTCTCGGTGCAAACTATATTCAATCCCATATTGTTCATTTTTATCAGTTATCTGCTTTAGACTTTGTTGATATTGCCGCCATTCTTCATTATAAGGGCCAGAATGCTGGCATGAACGAACTGAAATCCTGGGCAAAAACACAACTTGAATCCAAACTGCTCTATCCTGTTGCGCCCTTTCTTCCTCGCTTTGCTGGGGACTATATCAAAGATATCAATATTAATTTAGGTGCAATCGAGCACTATCTTGAAGCACTGGATATGCGCCGTCTGGCCCATCAGATGGCGGCGGTCTTTTCAGGAAAGATTCCCCACGCCGCCTCACTGATTGCCGGTGGTGTAACCGAACGCATTGATCCTCGTAAGATACTCTACTATCAATCCCGTCTGGATAAATTACATGATTTTATCAAGAATCGCTATCTGCCCGATGTAATTGCAGTGGCGAAAGCCTATCCACAATATTTTAGTATCGGTCGTGGAAATGGTAACTTTCTCGCTTATGGCGCTTTTCCTCAAAGTGATCAAACGGATGACCTTCTCTTTCCTGGGGGGGTGATCCTTCAGGGAAAATATCACGCCTTAGATATCTCAAAAATTACTGAGCAGGTGCGTCACTCCTGGTTTAAAGATCAAGATAGCAACCTACACCCTTCTGAAGGAAAAACCGATCCCACGCCAGAGAAGAGCCAAGCCTACTCCTGGCTTAAAGCGCCGCGTTATGATAACCACGTGATGGAGGTGGGGCCCTTGGCACGCATGCTTGTGGCTTATCAGAGTGGTAGACGTCCTGAGATCAACCAACGTATCGATCATCTGCTTAAAACAACGGGATTAACCGCAGATGCACTCAACTCCATGCTGGGCCGCCATGCCGCCAGAGCTTTAGAAACACTTTTTGTTGCGGAACAGTGCGATCAATGGTTACAGAAGCTTGATCTTAAGAAGCCCGTATTTACACCATTCACCATCCCCAAAGAGAGCCGGGGTGTGGGACTCACTGAGGCGCCACGTGGCGCTTTAGGACACTGGCTGGAGATTAAAGATCATCGTATCAGTAACTATCAATGTGTTGTACCCACCACCTGGAACTGCTCTCCCCGGGATGATTATGATAATCCAGGTGTTGTAGAACAGGCTTTGGTGGGAACACCGATTGCCGATCCTGATAACCCACTGGAGGCCACCCGTGTGGTGCGTTCCTTTGATCCCTGCTTAGCCTGTGCTGTCCATTAAATCGATTCTATTTTTATAAGCGCTGATATGTCCACACTCTCACGACGCAGCTTTTTAAAGCTCTCCACACTTCTGGCCACATCCATGGGTTTAGGCACGGCGGCCATTCCCAATCTGGCGCAAGCCTTAGAAACCCTCTCTTTAGGAAAGTTTCCCATTATCTGGTTACAGGGTTTGGCGTGTTCAGGCTGTTCGGTCTCTTTTCTTAACAGTGATGAACCCGGACCTGCTGAGGTTTTAACCCGCTATATCTCCTTGCTGTTTCACACCACCATCTCCACAGCCAGTGGCCATGGGGCCATGGATATTGTTTATGGTGCCATGGAGAAAGAGGGATACTTTCTTGTGGTTGAGGGGGCGCTCCCCTCGGGCATGGAGTCGGCTTGTGTTATGGGGGGAGTACCGATGACCAAGCTGGTTTTGGATGTCGCTGAGAAGGCAAAAGCGGTGATCACTGTGGGAACCTGTGCCTCTTTTGGTGGCATACCTGCGGCTGAAAATAATCCCACCGGAGCGGTATCGGCGGCGGATTACTTAGAAGCCTTTGATGTCTCGACACCCATTATTCGTCTGCCGGGATGTCCTGTTCATCCTGATTGGCTTGTGGGTACCATTGCGCATCTGGTCGGTTTTGGTATGCCTGAATTGGATGATAAAAATCGGCCACATATGTTCTATAATCGCACCATTCATGATCAGTGCCCCCGTTTTGCGGATTATGAACGGGAGAACTTTGCGAAAGAGTTTGGTGAGCCTGGCTGTTTGTTTAAACTTGGCTGTGTTGGCCCCAATGTTCTGGCAGACTGTCCCCACAGGCTTTGGAATTCACGCACCAACTTCTGTATCCGGGCCGGCGCGCCCTGTGTGGGCTGCGCCAGCGAAGATTTTGTGCAGCAGGCGAACTTTCCCCTTTATCGCCATGAAAATCAGCGTACAATTCGTTAATCTCAGGATTTAGATCATCATGAAACTACAGACACGTCTGATTCTCTCCTTTCTGGCTGGTCTGGTGCTGGTGATTACTCTGGCGCAGATTTTTCAGTATACTCGTACGATGGAATCATTGGAGCATATGCGCCAACAGAGCAATACTCTGGTTAAAAACATGGTGCGAAAAACATCAGAGAATATTTATCGCGGTGTCGAGCGGGCAATTTCGGGCTCTCTGCAACGCGGTGAGATGGAAAAATTTGATAAAATTGTCCAAAATCAAAAAGATGTTCCTGGTCTGATGGAGTTCTCACTCTACGATCATAAAGGCCATGTTTTCAGTTCCACAAACAATACGCTTCTTCCACGGGAGAAACCTGCCAACCATCCGCCGCTTCGAAAAAATATTGTTGAGAACTGTGTAAGTTGTCATGAGGCTTCTGAAATTACCAGAGGAAAATTTGCCGAACTCTCAGACAGTCTGTGGGATATTTTATCGCGTGAGAAAGATCTTCTCATTCGAGAATCAAAAGAGACCATTGAAATTTTTCATCCCCAAAAGGTGACGGAAGACTGTATTCGTTGTCATCCAGACTGGACATTAGAAACCGTGGGTGGTGTGACCCATTTTCGTTTTTCTAAAGCAGAGCTTATCAAACTGCAAAATCAGATGCAGACGATCCAGGAAGAGATTCAGAAAAGTACGCTTAACACCAATCTTATGGTTGTGATACTGATTTTAGTTCTTTTAGGTCCAGCGGCTTTTTTCTATATTCGCTCGCAACTGGTTAGACGCTTAAGCCATTTAGAGCAGCAGATTAATCGTATTGCAAAGGGGGATCTTTCCCAACGCATCCCTGTTCCTGAAAAGCTTGATGAAATCTCCATTATTGCGGTACATGTTAATACCATGGCGGATAATCTTGCCAAAACAGCCGCTTCTGTGGGAGATCAGTCCCAACTGGTTGGTGATCTGGTGAAAACCTTTGATGATACCCGCACCACACTTATTGAGCATTCGGATCATAGCCGTCGTCTGGCTGAGGAGAGCTTGAGTAAAAATAGAAGTCTTGGCGGGCAGATCACCGTGATGCGTGATCATGTCAATCAGGGAACAGAACATATGAAATCGGTTTCAGATCGATCACAGGATCTGACCACACAGATCGGCGATGTGGCGGGTGCGGCCCAATCTGCGACCCAGGATGTGGCGATGATGGCCGCAGCGGCCGAGGAGATGACGGGAAATATTGCGGGTGTCAATGAAAACTTAGACCAGGTTAATGCGGCGGTACAGAATATTACAAAATCTGTGGGCGCTCTTGAAGAGACATTGGCCATGGTACGTCAACAGAGCCAGCGCGCAGCAGATCACTCGATGAAGGGGAGAGAGCAGGCGCAGGAGACCTCAACGATGATGGATAAACTGGCGGTATCGATCACAGAGGTTGGACGTGTGGTGGATGTGATCAAAAATATTGCGAATCAGACCAATATGCTTGCGCTTAATGCTGCCATTGAGGCCGCTGGTGCTGGAGAGGCGGGTGAGGGCTTTGGAGTGGTTGCCAACGAGGTTAAAACACTCGCTGCCGAAACGAGAGAAGCCACAGAGACGATCACAAAACAGATTAATACGATTCGTGAAAATGCCCAACAATCGGCCACATCGGTGTTGGATGTTAATGAGATTGTGGGTGTAATGAATCAAATTAACGAAGAGATCGCCGATGCCATGGCGGAGCAGGTTGCCACCACCCAATCGGTCTCGCATTCGTTAAAAGAGGTCGCGGATGCCGCCGAATCGGTGACAACCAATGCCCATGAGCTTGGTAGTGGCGCGCAAGAGGTGGCAAGAAGTGCTTTAGAGGCTGCTAATGAGACCGAAACCATCGCCAAACTGGCCAATGATATCTCCAGCAGTGCCATTGAGATGTCTGCGACCACGGTTCATGCGATGACTGCGATGGACTCTGTGCTGACCACCACACAAGAGACAGCACAGAGTTCAGAGCATGTGCAGAATACCACACAGAAGAACCGTGATACCGCCGTGATCATGAACCGTTCAGTGCATGATC
Source organism: Magnetococcales bacterium HHB-1 (assembly GCA_052043475.1). Classification (GTDB taxonomy): domain Bacteria; phylum Pseudomonadota; class Magnetococcia; order Magnetococcales; family JBQGBW01; genus JBQGBW01. The sequence continues at coordinate 3,856 of JBQGBW010000011.1, read as the reverse complement.
TGGATCGTCTGGCGCAGACCTTAAAGCAGTGTGCAATCCACTTAGAGCAGGCGCGTCAAGAGCTGGATCAGGTCGCCAGTTAAATGATTCAAAATATCCTCTCGCAGATCTCTTCCTATTCTGCTCAAGAACAGATCATGGTGGTGATCGATCTAAAGGGGGCTGTTCAGGGCGTGGGATTTCGTCCGATGCTTTATCGTTGGGCGAAAGATTTAAATCTGGGTGGTGGGGTGTGCAATCGAAACCATGGCGTTCGATTAACCCTTGAAGGCTCTAAAGAGAGGATTGAACATTTTCTTGGTAAACTACAGAACGATCTTAAAAAACCCGCCAAGATCAAGCAGGTTCAACTTCAAGCGCTCCACATCTCAAAAGTGCCTGCTAAAAAATTTACCATCAATAAAAGTGAGCGCGATCCACAAGCGCTGCATCATATCCCCTTAGACCGTGTTCCCTGTAGACAGTGCAGAGAAGAGATCGAACAGTCCCAAACACGCTACTTTCGTTATGCTCTGACCACATGTACCGCGTGCGGCCCGCGTTTTACGCAGCTCTATAAACTCCCCTATGATCGCCACACCACCGCAATGGCTTCTTTTAAGCCTTGTAAGGCGTGTCAGTCGGATTATCTTGATCCCGATAACCGCCGTTTTCATGCCGAAAATATTGCCTGCACGCATTGTGGCCCGCAACTCCGCTGGTTATCTGGTAAAGAAAGCACAGAAGAGAACGCCATACAGTCCGCCAAAGAAGCATTACAGCGGGGAGAGGTTATTATTATCAAGGGCGTTGGTGGTTATCAACTGGCTGTGGATGCAACATCCATATCAGGGATAGAAAAATTAAGAAAAATTAAAAGGCGTCCCCATAAAGCGCTGGTTGTTATGGTGCCGGATCTCTCCACCGCAAGCAAGCTTTGTAAAATCAATGATGTCGAAGCCAAACTGCTCACAAGTCCAGCCGGACCCATTGTTATTCTTAACCGTCATGCCACGCCGCTTAAACGTTGGCAGAAGCTATGGTCTCCAGATCATGATCATACAATCGGTTTAATGCTTCCCAGCTCTCCCCTACATCAGCAGCTCTTTGATCATAAAAAGCTGATGATGCTGATTATCACCAGTGCAAACCATCCTGGAGAGCCCACATGTTATAGAACATCCCCTTCGGATAGGGTTGAGGGGGTGTTAGATTATAACCGTGAGATTGTTCATCGCAACGATGATTCTCTGGCTGTTATTCGCTTAGGAGAGCCGCAAGTTTTACGTCTGGCACGGGGTTATGCACCGACAACATTTCTTTTAAATACATCTTTGCATCAGCCGTGGCTTGCAATCGGTGCGGAGTTTAAAAATGCCTTCGCTCTTGGTGAAGGGAATCAGGCAGTTATGGCGCCTCATCTTGGTGATCTACAGAGCCTGGCCTCAGTCGATGCCTTAGAAGCGGAGATTGAGAAGATGATTCAACTCACCGGCATCAAGCCCCAAGGTGTGGCGGTGGATCTTCATCCCGATCTTAATGCGACAAATGTGGGTTTACGCTTTGCTGAAAAGTACCATCTTCCGATAATCTCTGTTCAACATCACCATGCCCACGCCAGGGCCTGTATGGCAGAACATAACCTTGAACATGCCCTGGCCATTGTCTGGGATGGTCTGGGTCTGGGAGAGGATCACACCCTTTGGGGAGGTGAACTCCTTGAGGTGACCCCAGAGGGTTATCAGCGTCTGGCGAGCTTTCTTCCAACCCGGCTTCCTGGCGGTGATCATGCGACACGTCACCCTTTAAGGCAACTGGTGGGACGTTTTCATACCATCAAGCAGGCGATGCCTGAACCCTGGCTTAAGAGACTGGCCATTGATCCCAAAGAGGAGAGACTCTGGAGATTGCAGTGTAAGAGGGGGATGAATGCGCCAATAAGCCATGCCGCTGGTCGTCTGCTCGATAGCTTCTCCACCCTTTTAGGATTGGTGGATCACACCATAAGCTATGATAGCCAGGCGGCTGTTCGGCTGGAGTCCGCCGCCCATCGGGCCAGTAAAAGAAATATTGAAAAAAAACTTAAATTGAGTATGCCTTTATGTCATGATTATCCAATGCCGATGATCGACTGGCGCCCGGCCTTCAAGACACTTATTGAGAAGGGACCATTTTTTGATCCATCTGAGGTAGAGGATATCGCACTGCTTTTGCATAGATCACTCTGCGATGCTGGAGAGAATATGGCCGAGTGGGGACGGAGGATGACGGGATTAAATCAGATTGTTCTTACAGGGGGCTTGTTTCTCAATCAATTTTTTGCCGAACAACTCCCTTCTCAACTGGAGAAGAGAGGCTTTGAGGTGTTTAGCCATCGCCGTCTTCCTCCCCATGATGGTAATATCGCTTTAGGGCAACTCTGTGCGGTTGCAGCAAAAGGATCTAGATCATGTGTCTTGCGATTCCAATGAAGATTATCCGCTGTTATCCTTCTGGTTTGGGGGAGGTGGAGCATGCCGGTTTAAATCAAGAGGTTGATCTCTCTTTGCTCGATGATGTTAAACCAGGAGATTATGCCATTGTTCATGCGGGCTGTGCGATTGAGAAGCTGGATCAGAAGGAGGCGGAGTGTCGCCTGGCCTATTTTGCTCAGTTGGCTTTAGAGTATGAGAAAGCGTAAGCTCTATTTCTAATTATATTATGTAAAAAGATTAAAATCTTTTAATTTATTCAGATGTATATGTTAGAATTGTTACGGTATTTCAATTAAGGGGAGATCATCAGATTAATTGATAAGGAGCATCTAATGACCACAACCATAGAGACACCAATCCGTGTAGGCGATCTACCCGAAGCATTAAGGGGAAATTATCATCCTGATGTGGTGGTAGAGGTCTCTTTAAAACCAGTTTTAACCGAAAATGGCTTTACACCTGAGGAGGAAGAGGAGATTTTACGCATTGCAGAAGAGACCAGAAAAGAGCCTTCTATGAGTATAGATGCTTTTTTAGAAGAGTTGGATCGATGGACCGATGGAGATTAAATATTCAAAGCAATTTAAAAAAGCTTTTTTCCGACTCTCAGCAAAAAACAGAGTGCGCGTAAAAAAGGCCATAAGAACTTTTCGAGAAGATCCTTTTTCTCCCTCACTTCGAAATCATACCCTTTTTGGGAAACTGAAAGGGCTGCGCTCTCTATCGGCAGGATATGATCTACGAATTATCTTTAAAGCGCATGATGGCTATATTGTGGTCGTTTTGATCAATGTGGGAACACATAAACAGATTTATTAAAGAGGAATATAATGTCTGATAAAAAGTGCAAATTTCAAGGTAAAGATCAATTTGGAAATCCCTTATATAAAGAGGGCTGTCCTCATCCTGTATATAAAGATGGAAAATACTGCCTGTTTCACGCTCCTGATGTAGAAGAGAAAAAAGAGGATTTTAATAGAGAGATCCATAATTTTATTAAAAAGTGTGAGGATGATGATTCGGTTGATGTAATTAACTTAAGAGGCTTTGTTTTTCCTGAAATATCCTTTATAGGTGTAGTATTTGCTAAACCTGTTGATTTCAGATCGAGCCAATTTAGCGGGTATGCCGATTTCAGTGAGAGCCAATTTAGCGGGTATGCCTATTTCAGATCGAGCCAATTTAGCGGGGATGCCTATTTCAGTGAGAGCCAATTTAGCGGGGATGCCGATTTCAGATCGAGCCAATTTAGCGGGGATGCCGATTTCAGATCGAGCCAATTTAGCGGGTATGCCGATTTCAGATCGAGCCAATTTAGCGGGTATGCCGATTTCAGATCGAGCCAATTTAGCGGGTATGCCGATTTCAGATCGAGCCAATTTAGCGGGTATGCCGATTTCAGA
>JBQGBW010000010.1:0-67500 GCA_052043475.1 Magnetococcales bacterium HHB-1 | reverse complement strand
CTCAGACCAGCTACAGATCGTCGCCTTGGTGAGCCGTTACCTCACCAACCAGCTAATCTGCCGCAGAGCCCTCTAAAAGCGATTAAAACCTTTCCTCCTTAGAGATTATGCGGTATTAGCTGCCGTTTCCAACAGTTATCCCCCACTTAAAGGTAGGTCTCTACGTGTTACTCACCCGTTCGCCACTCGTCAGCCTCCCGAAAGAGCTGTTACCGTTCGACTTGCATGTGTTAGGCGTGCCGCCAGCGTTCGTTCTGAGCCAGGATCAAACTCTCCAATGTATATAAACTCTACATAAAGAGTAAGATTACTCATACTTAAAAATTGACGTTGCATAAAATCGATTCTTTAAGAATCAATACTCACACAGATGATTACCAAATTTTCAAAGATTTTCTTTACGCACCACGGATGACTCGTTTGAGTCTGTTTAGAAAGCCCATCTAGGAGATTCCTAAATCGTAGTGAATGAAGAATTCTATACTCTGGCTTCCTGCCAGTCAAGACCTAAAATAAATTAAATCTTGAAAAATTCCTTCTGTTTCTCCACTTTGATCAACCCTAACCTTCTATTTTCTCAGCAACTTTCGTTACCGTTTTGGTTAGTGCTGCTCGCTGTGTGAGGAGGAATATACGCAGGTTGGTAAGAGAGGTCAAGAGAATAATTTTAGAAATGTGATTTTTTTTCTAAACCCCCAAACATCAGTGCCAACTTGGAACGGCAGAGCAAACATCAAAACAACATCAAAAAGATTTAAAATTGCAAGGTTGAAACATGGTTTCAACTTGACTATCCTATGAGCAGGAGATATTGCATACCTCCTTGTGAATACTTGCCTCGTCAGAACACCCCACCGTATAAGCTGCCACCCCTCTGCTTCCTTGAGGAGACAAACAACAATGCAGGATATCAACTGGGAGCTCTATCAAAAGCTCTATCTGATTCGCCGCGTGGAGGATCTCATCACAGAACACTATATGGATGATGAGATGAAAACCCCCATGCATATGTCTGCCGGAGGCGAAGCGATCTCAACCGGTGTCTGTCAGGCACTCGATGAGAAAGATCAGGTTGTGGGCACCTACCGCAGCCACGCCCTCTATCTTGCCAAAACAGGCGAGAGCGACCTCTTTATGGCAGAGATGTACGGTAAAGAGAGCGGTGTTGTTCAGGGAAAAGGGGGCTCCATGCATCTGATTCACCCCGAATCAGGACTCATATGCACATCAGCAATCGTGGCCTCAAACATTCCTGTCGCCATCGGTGCAGCATTCGCCAATAAACAGAAGAAAAACAATAAACTTGTCGCCGTGTTTTTTGGTGATGGCGCCATTGATGAAGGCGCTTTCTGGGAGAGTCTCAATATCGCCTGCCTGATGAAACTGCCTATCCTCTTTATCTGTGAAGATAATGGTCTTGCGGTTCATATCCCTGCTAAAAAACGCCACGGCTACGATAAAATCACCGATATCGTCAAACAATTCCACTGCGATGTCTGGCAAGAAGAGACCACAGACGCTGAAAAAATCTGGCAATGCACAAAAGAAGCGGCTAAAAAAGTCAGAACCACCATGCGACCTGCATTCATGCATTTTAAATACTATCGCTATCTGGAACATGTCGGCGTATTCGATGATCATAAGGCAGAATATCGCGATATCAAAGCCCTTGAACAGTGGAAGAAGATCGATCCCATTAATCTGCAAAGAAACAAACTGCTGAAAAAATATCCAGAAGCAGAGATCATAGCCCTTGAGAAGAAGATCGATCAACAGGCAGAGATCTCACTGCAAAAAGCCAAATCCGCCCCCTTCCCTCCTCCAGAAAGTCTCTATAAGGATCTTTGGGCATGAGCGTAGAAACAATCACCTACAGGCAAGCCTTAACCGAAGCGATGACCGAAGAGATGCAACGCGACCCCTCCGTGTTTGTCTATGGTATTGATGTCGCCGATCATAAACGCATATTCGGAAGCTCCACAGGATTGGTCGAAACCTTCGGCTCTGACCGCTGTTTCAGCACCCCTCTAAGCGAAGATGCCATGACTGGCTTTGGCCTTGGTGCCGCGATTAATGGTTTAAGACCGATTCATGTCCATATGCGCATCGATTTTATGCTGCTCGCCATGAATCAGATCGTCAACATGATCTCCAGCTATAACTACGCAACGGTAGGAAATTACCCCGTACCCATGGTGATCCGCGCCATCATCGGTCGCGGCTGGGGACAATCTTATCAACATAACAAAACCCTGCAATCCTGGCTCGCACATATCCCTGGCTTAAAGGTGGTGATGCCCACCACACCCAAAGATGCGAAGGGAATGCTAAAATCCGCCATCCGCGATAACAATCCGGTGATCTTTATTGAGCACCGCTGGCTCTATGATGCCGTTGGGCCCGCACCAAAAAAGGATGAACTTATTCCACTCACCGGTACACACACCATTGAGGAAGGGGATGCCTTAACCGTTGTCGCCACCTCCTGGATGAACATTGAAGCACTTCAAGCGGCTAAAGTACTTAAAGAGCAGCATAATGTAAATATTGAGGTGATCGATGCCCGCTCTATCGCGCCTTTCGATGATCAAGAGGTGATCGCCTCGGTGGATAAAACAGGCCGCTGCTTAGTCGCAGATAACGACTGGCTACACTGCGGCTTCAGTGCAGAGGTCGCCGCTAGAGTCTCTGAGAAATGTTTTAAAACCTTAAAAGCACCAGTTAAAAGGATCGGTTTTGCTGAGACCCCCTGCCCCTGCACCAGACCTTTAGAGAATGAGTTCTATCATGGTGCCACAGAGATCATCCGCGCTATTGAGAAAGAGTTAGATCTTCCTCAAGCCGACATCTCTGCTTACGACTTTTATAGCTACGAAAATAAGTTTAAAGGACCATTTTAGATTTTTACCTAAATCATCTTTAAAAAGAGGCAGATCATGCCCCCTTCCCCGCCCACCGTCGGACTGGTTCAGATCAATAACAGTTTCTCAGGAGCCTGCTATATTCCTCTCACCGCAGGACTGCTGCAAGCTTATGCTGAGAAATTTCTTCCCCAGGATAAAAAGTATCAATTCCTCACACCGCTTTTTCAACGCATCCCCGTCGATGATGCCGTCGATCATTTAATTAAAGCAGATATTGTGGGGTTTAATCTTTCGCTATGGAATTTTCAACTCTCCATGGCCATCATTAAAAAATTGCGGGAAAAACGTTCTGATCAACTGATTATCTGTGGCGGGGCGCACGTCTCCGAACGCTCTGAAGAATTCTTTCAAACTTCACCCTTGGTGGATATTGCGGTGCATGCCGAGGGTGAGGCAACTTTTTGTGAAATTTTAAATCGCTATCCCAACCAGGATTGGTCCAACCTTGCGGGCATCAGTTATAAGGATCATCAACAAAAAGTCCATAAAAACGAACGCCGGGAAAGAATTAAAGATCTCTCAATCATCCCCTCCCCCTATCTCTCTGGCACCTTTGAACCACTCATGAAAGAGAATCCCAATATTGAGTGGTTGGGACTCTGGGAGACCAATCGCGGCTGTCCGTTTCAATGCACCTTCTGCGACTGGGGCTCACTCACCCAATCTAAGGTGCACCGCTTTGATATGGAACGCATCTATAAAGAACTGGATTGGTTCTCTGAGAAAAAGGTTGAATTTATCTTCTGCTGTGATGCCAACTTTGGCATTTTAAAGCGCGATATGGATATCGTGAAACATGCCGCTGAAAATAAGAAAAAACATGGCTATCCTAAAGCGCTCTCGGTACAAAACACCAAAAACGCTTCGGATCGCACCTTTGAGACCCAACAGATTCTCTCAGACTCTGGACTCAATAAAGGCGTCACCTTAGCGATGCAGTCGATGTCCTCTCAGGTGCTTTTAAACGTTAAGCGCCAGAATATCTCGATTAAAGCGTATGAGAATCTGCAACAGCGCTTCCAGAAAAATCAGATTGCCACCTACTCCGATCTACTCATTGGCCTTCCTGGGGAGACCTTCGAATCTTTTATTGATGGGGTCGATCATCTGATCACCAACGGCCAGCATAACCGCATCCAACTGATTAATCTGACCGTTCTACCTAACTCAGAGATTGGTGATCCAGAGTACCAGAAGAAGTTTGGCATCCAAACCGTCACCACAAAAATTTTAAACCATCACGGTGTATTTGATACCAACAAAGAGACCATCTATGAGACCCAGGAACTGGTCATCGCCACCGATACCCTACCTCCGGATATGTGGAAGAAAACCCGCGTATTTAGCTGGATGACCTCTTTTCTTCATTTTGATAAAGTACTGCAAATCCCTCTGATTGTACTGCACCAGAGCACAGGAATATCTTATCGTGATATGATCAACGCTTTTCTGCAAACCGATCATGACACCTATCCCCTCATTACAGAGATCAAAGACTTTTTTGATCAACGCGCCCTAGAGATTCAATCCGGTGGTTCTGAATATGTCCACAGCAAAGAGATGCTCGATATCTGGTGGCCTGATGATGAATACCAGTGGATCAGACTCTCCAAAGAGGATAAGCTCACTCCCTTCTTCAAAGAGGCCGAACAGTGTCTCACCGACCTTCTAAATAAAAAAGGCTTAAAATTTAGTAAAACCGCCCTGGAAGGTGCTTTAGAACTAAACCTTAAAATGCTCAAGCAGCCTTTTATCTCAGAAGATCTTGAGATCACACTGAAGCATAATATCTTCGAACTCTATCAAAGCGTGCTCAAGGGTGAGCCCATTGATCTTAAAGAGGAGCACTCCTGTTATCGTCTACTGCGTAAACAAAAAAACTGGGATAACTGGACCTCCTGGTGTAAAGAGGTGGTGTGGTTTGGGAATAAAAAGGGAGATTACCTCTATGATGCCCAAAGAGTTTCAGGAGCATCATGATGCAATATCGCCGCTTAGGAAGAAGCAACCTTAAAGCATCGGTGATCGGTTTTGGTGCCTGGGGCATTGGTGGCGTCACCCCCGGCGCCAGTAGTTACGGCCCCACAGAAGATAAAACCTCACTCCATGCTTTAGAAGTCGCTTTAGAGCAAGGCATTAACTTCTTTGATACCTCAAACGCCTACGGAGAAGGACACAGTGAAACCCTTCTAGGCAGAGCCTTTAAATCAAAGCGCCATCAGGCGATCATCGCCACCAAGGCAGGGTTAATGGCTTATGGATCGCCACTTGATTTCTCTCCCCAGGCGATCCGAAAATCTTTAGAAGGTAGCCTTAAAAGATTGCAGAGCGATTATGTCGATCTTCTGCAACTGCACAACCCCGCCACAGATTTTCTAAAAAAAGATCACACCATCCTTCCGCTTGTGGAGCAGCTTAAAAAAGAGGGAAAAATCCGCGCCTTCGGTCTCTCCTTACGCACCCCCTTAGATGGTAAAATCGCGATAGAGCGAATGAAACCCGATACCCTGCAAGTTAACTTTAACCTCTTAGATCAACGCGCCCAGGATTGTCAACTTCTCGATCTCGCAGTAGAAGAGCAGACATCGATTATCGCCCGCACCCCTTTATGTTTTGGTTTTTTAGGGGGAGCGCTTAATGAGGAGAGCGTGTTTGATTCCAGCGATCACCGCAGTCGCTGGCCAAAATCACAGATTAAAGCCTGGGCAGAGGGCGCTTTGGAGATGAAAAGCTGCATGGATGAAAAAAAACAGACCGCGTTTCAGTTTGCCCTGCGCTACTGCATCTCTTTTCCTGCCATCGCCACCACCATCCCTGGCATGCTCACGCCAAAAGAGGTGTTCGAGAACAGTCACGCCAACACCCTAGGACCGCTCAAAAGCAAAGCGTTGCAGTGCGTCCGTGATGTTTATAAAAAACGTGAAGAACATCTGGCAGAAAGCGGCAAGAAAAACGAACAGGATCCTGGCAAAATAGATTAATTAACGCAAAGAAAGAGACGCACTCATGGCAAAGAAGACTCTACTCATATGTGGCGCCACCGGTTTTATCGGTCGCAACATGGCTGAATATTTTGCAAAGCAAGGGAAGTATCATGTCATCGGCGTCTATCATCGCCGCCCGCCCTATGATTTTCCCAACCTCCACTGGCGAAAGGCTGATTTAAGAGAGCCCAAACAGATCGATGACTGTTTAAAGGGCGTTGATCTACTGATTCAGGCCGCCGCCACCACCTCGGGCTCCAAAGATATTGTCAACACACCCCAGATCCATATCACCGATAATGCGGTGATGAACTCCTACCTGCTTCGCGCGGTCTTTGAGCAGGGGTTAGAGCATTTTCTCTTTTTCAGTTGCGCAATTCTTCTCAAACCCAGCGATACCGCCTTAGATGAGCACGCCTTTGATGGTACAATCCATCCCAACTACTTTGGTGCCGGCTGGACGAAAGCCTATATTGAGAAGATGTGTGAATTTTTCTCTCGTCAGGGAAGAACCCGCCACACGGTGATCCGTCATAGCAACGTTTATGGCCCTTATGATAAATATGACTTAGATCGCTCCCATGTTTTTGGCGCAACAATAACCAAAGCACTCACAACCGAAGAAGATAAACCTCTTGTGGTCTGGGGCTCTGGAGAGGAGGCGAGAGATCTTCTTCATGTGGATGATCTGGTTGACTTTGTTGATCGCGCGCTTGATCGGCAGACCACAGATTTTAATCTGATTAATTGTGGCTATGGAGAGGCGATCACCATTAAGGATCTGGTACATAAAATTGTTCAACACTCTGGCCGCAACTTAACCATTGAGCATGATCTAAGCAAACCATCGATCAAAGCCTCCCTGTTCTTAGATTGTAAAAAAGCCAAAGAAGAACTTGACTGGCAACCAAGAATCTCCATTGATGCAGGGATCAAGAGAACCCTCGACTGGTGGAGAGAACATCGCCCCTTAGAGAACCACAAATAATCCCATGAAAAAGAGTCTCCTGGTCACCGGTGGCAGTCGCGGCATTGGTGCTGCGATATCCTATAAAGCTGCTGTAGAGCACGGTTATGCCGTAGCGATTAACTATCTCTCCCAGAAAAGAGAAGCCGACGCCCTCTTAAAGCGCATCGAAGAGAAGGGGGGAGAGGCGATCACTGTTCAGGGGGATATCTCAAAGATTGATGAAGTTCAAAATATATTTAAAACCATTGAGGCACGTTGGGGATATCTCACCGCACTGGTGAATAATGCCGGTTTTTCTGGCGGCGCGCACAGTGTTCAAGAGATCGACCTTGAGCTCTATCAACGGGTGATGGATATCAACTTTACCGGCACCTTTCTCTGTTGTCGTGAAGCGATGCGTCTCATGAATAAAAAAGCAAGCATCGTTAACATCTCCTCTCAAGCCGCACAAACAGGCGGTTATCAACTCAGCCACTATGCCGCCGCCAAAGCCGCTGTTGAAGCATTCACCAAAGGCTTCTCCCGTGAAGCGGCTGAAAAAGGTGTTCGTGTGAATGCCGTAAGCCCCGGTGTGATCAATACCCATCATACCGAACTCTATGATAAAAAACGCCTTGATCGCTGGAGAGCATCGATCCCATTAGGTGATTTAGGCGCTCCTGAAGAGGTGGCGAATACAGTGTTATGGCTCCTCTCAGAGGATGCCTCCTACATTACCGGTGCGATTATTCCTGTCACTGGGGGACGTTAACGTTTTTTCTCATACCTTAAACGTTCAGTAGAACATAGAATTAAGGTCGATCAATAGAGGAGAAGGTAACCAGGACTCGGCCTACGATTGGATTTTTTTTGCGTTTTTGAGGCTTAGAAACACCCGGGGAGCCGTATCCAGAACCAGGAACAATATAAACAGGCGCTTGAGGATAGATATAATAGTTAGGAGTGACAGGTTTAGGCCAGGATATATTATAACGATCCACCCGCAAGTGATTTGAAATATCTTCAAGGCTATTCGCAGCCACCTGATTACATGGAATCATTATCAAGAAAGCCATCAGAAACACCAGATAACATTTTGAAGAGAGCCTGGATTCATTAAAAGACATAGAAACCACCGTTAGTTTTTTTATTTTCGGAACAATCTTTGCAGCCCTTTTTAGTTATTATTATCGACAACCCATCAAAGAAATCACTCTAATAAATATGAGTCATGCAGCAAAAAAAAGTCACTATTTTTTTATATTTATTTCAAAAAAATTAAAAGAGGTCTTATTCATATCAAAGAGGGATTGATAATATCAAGATCAGGAAAATATCTTTTATAAACTTTATGATCCCTTGTGATCAAACGGTCCGCTTGAATTAAAGCGTGTCCACCAATCAAGAAATCAGCCGCAATTCGATCTCTTTTTCCACCAGATTTCCGATATTGAAACCATGCTTTTGCCGCTTCTAACGAAGCCTCTTTAGAAATTGAAGAGAAAGCCAACCCCATCGTTTCAAGCGCTTCTGCAAGCACCTCCTGCCTGTTACCATAGGCTGTTGCCACCTCAGTCCACACAACAGCACAAGCCACGATGGATCCAACGGAAAGCGCCTCTTTTAAAACACGCATTGCCCCCCTTCCAAAAACAGGATCTGGCTCAAAGACATCAATCAAAATATTCGTATCGACGGCTGAAATCATCTCTCTTCATCTCGAAGCGTTCGCATAACATCATCTGTGTTTCGACCAGAACCTAAAGAACCAAAAACAAGATCAATAGGGTTATCCTCGACCACCTTAGTCGCAACTAACCGTCCATGATCCGAATAAAAATGAAGCGTCGATCCCGGACGTATCCCCAAAGATTCTCTTAGTTGTTTTGGAATCGTCACCTGACCTCTTTCAGCCACTTTTGCTTTCATAATGCGTCCCCCGCAACATAAAGACCATACCAGAAAGTATGAATTCATATTTAATAAGTATGAATCATGCAGCCAAAAAAGTCACCAAAATATTTTAAATATAACAATAATTACATGTTTATACTGATAAAATCAAAGGAGACCTTAAAAGATCTCCTCTGATTTAGACTACTCAACAACAATCTTTGGAAACTTTGCCGCATTAAAACGCTCGACAGCCACTTTAGCGGCCACCTGCGAGGCGATTTCACGCAGCACTTTCGCCTGCGCACCTTCTGGGTCTGCAACCATCACCGGCTTACCAGAGTCCATATCTTCACGGATTTTGCTGTCTAAGGGAATTTCACCTAAGAAATTAATCCCCGACTTCTCCGCCTCTGCTTTAGCACCACCATGAGAGAAAATTTCATCGCGGTGGCCACACTTGGGACAGAGATAGTAGGACATGTTCTCAATAATGCCCAAGACAGGTGCATTAACCTTTTTGAACATATTAATCCCTTTTTTCACGTCCGCCAAAGCCACATCCTGAGGGGTGGAGACGATCACCACACCGGTTAATGGAACGCGCTGGGTCAATGTGAGTTGGGCGTCCCCAGTGCCAGGAGGAAGATCAATGATCATATAATCCAACTCACCCCAATCGATATCTCTTAAGAGTTGCTCCACAGCCATCCCCACCATCGGACCACGCCACACCATCGGGGTCTCCTCCGGCATAAACACACCCATAGAGATCGCTTTGAGTCCATACGCCTCTAGGGGAGGGATTTTTTTTGTCTTATCCTCCTCCTCCACAGCAGGACGGGAGGAGATATTGAGCATTCTAGGCAGGCTTGGGCCATAGATATCCGCATCCATAATCCCCACAGAGGCCCCAGACTCCGCTAAAGCAAGCGCCAGATTAACCGCCACAGTGGATTTACCAACACCACCCTTCCCAGAGGCGACAGCGATCACATTTTTAACACCAGGCAGAAGCTCCACCTTCTCCTTACCCCCCTGCACCTGAGCGCTCATGGTGACATCCACGGTCGATACGCCCTCTATCGCACCGACAACCGACTGCGCCTGTTGACGAAACTGCTCTTTGACAGGACAGGCCGGTGTTGTCAACTCAATGGTGAAGGAGACCGCGCCGCCCTCAATTTTAAGATGTTTGATAAATCCTAAGGAGACAATATCCCGGTTTAAATCAGGATCGATAATCTGTCTTAATGCATCAAGAACCTGTTGTGGTTGCACTTCAGCCATGGCAAAAATAGACTCCTTTTTAAGCCCAATTGTTTAATTTTATATCTAACAAAAGCCTTACTAAACGTACTTAAAAGCGCTCAAAGCAACAATCTTTAACAGACGCTTAAAAGCCGTTGGCTCTTTTATCACAAGCGGTACTATCCAATTCGTAACCAGGAGAGTCAAGCAAAAACATTGCAAAGAACCCCCACCTTATGATTTAATGCGGGGATTTATTGAGTAGTCAGGCAGTTTTTTCTGCTTAAGAGCTCCATCTCCCTCTATAACGGAGATCATGACCTATGGTCGATTTTATTCTAATTCTCATTAGCACGGTTTTGGTCAATAACTATGTTTTGGCCAAGTTTTTGGGAATCTGCCCCTTCTTAGGGGTCTCAAAGAAAGTGGAAACCGCTGTGGGTATGACCTATGCGGTAATGTTTGTGATGACATTAGCCGCCGTCATCTCCTGGCTGGTGCAACACTATATTCTGAATCCCCTGGACCTGGGCTATCTGCAAACCATCTCGTTTATCCTTATCATCGCCTCTTTAGTGCAACTTACAGAACTGGTAGTTCATAAAACAAGCCCCGTTCTCTACGCCTCTTTAGGTATCTTTCTGCCACTGATTACAACCAACTGCGCTGTGCTCGGTGTGGCGTTGTTGAATATCCAGATGGAGAACAGCTTCCTTGATGCCTCCGTCTATGGTATCGGCGCCGGATTGGGATTTGGTCTGGTCATGGTCCTTTTTGCTGGAATGCGTGAAAGGATCGATCTATCCGATGTTCCCACCCTCTTTAAAGGCTCCCCAATCTCTCTGATTAATGCGGGATTGATGTCTCTTGCATTCATGGGATTTGCCGGTCTGGTCAAATAGAGTAAATAAAAAGATCATGATTAATGCCATATTAAGTATCGGGGGCATGGCCCTGTTTGCTGGACTCGGACTCGGGTTTGCAGCAAAAAAATTCCATGTCGAAAGCGACCCTATCGTTGAGAAACTCGAAGAGGTTCTGCCCGCCACCAACTGCGGCAACTGCGGCTATCCTGGCTGCAAACCCTATGCGGATGCTTTAGTTGAAGGCACCACAGAGATCAACCTCTGCACACCTGGTGGAAAGTCAACCATTGAGGAGTTGGCAAAAATATTAGGGGTTGACCCCAAACCACCCGCTGGCGATGAAGGCCCGAAAGTCGCACTGATTGACGAAACAAAATGTATCGGTTGCACCGCATGCATCAAAGCCTGTCCCGTAGACGCCATTATCGGCGCCAATAAACAGTCGCACACAGTGATCGCACACGAATGCACCAGTTGTGAAAAATGCATTGAGCCCTGTCCCACAGACTGTATCACCATGGAACCCAAAGTGGTGGACCTCTACGACTGGGCATGGAAAAAACCTTCAGGGCCAACGTTCCATTAAAAACATGGGCTTTGCTTTAAGGCCATGAGATAAAAAAACATGGCCACTTTATTTATAGAACGCTTTAGCTGTCCACTCTTTATCATTTAAGGCTTTTAAAATTTTTATAAAATTTGCCCCTTAAAGACAGCTCCACAGAAACAAAAGGACGTGCGAATGGGCATAGCAGCAACAATTTTGCGCAGGTTCCATGGGGGAGTTCATCCCGAAGAGCACAAAAATCTCTCCGAGAACTGTGCCATAACCCCACTCCCCATGCCTAAAAAACTGTTTGTTCCTCTGCATCAGCATATCGGTGCTCCCTGCGACATCAATGTGCGGCCCGGAGATCAGGTTAAAAAAGGACAGCAGATCGGTGACCCACAAGGGTTTGTTTCGGCGCCTGTTCATGCGCCTACCTCTGGAACCATCACCGATATCATCGATCAACCCGTCGGCCACCCCTCTGGACTCACCATGATGTGTGCCGTACTGGAACCCGATGGTAAAGATGAATGGGGAGAGCGCTTAACAGCGATTAAAGATCCCCAACAAACCGACCCGGCTGAACTGAGGGACCGCATCAAAGAGGCTGGAATCGTCGGTTTGGGTGGTGCAACATTTCCCAGCTTTATTAAAATGTCGCCGCCAAAAGATAAGGCCGTCGATCTCCTGCTGATTAACGGTGTGGAGTGCGAACCCTATCTCACCTGTGATGCCCGCCTCATGGAGGAGCAAGGATCGCGCATCGTCGATGGCATCCATATTATGCTCAGAGCACTCCAGACGGATAAGTGCATCATCGGCATCGAGAATAATAAACCCCGTGCCATCAACGCCATGCGGGAAGCGGTGAAAGATTATGATCATATCACCGTAGAAGTTCTTCCTGTAATGTATCCTCAAGGCGGTGAAAAACAGCTCATTGAGGTGGTGACAGGAAAACAGGTGCCCTCCGGCGGCCTTCCTATCGATACCGGTGTGATCGTTCATAATGTGGCAACAGCCACATCCATCCGTGATGCCATTATCGATGGAATCCCGCTGATATCCCGTGTGGTCACCATCACAGGCAAGGGCATTCAAAAACCCCAGAACGTCGAAACCCTCTTTGGCACCACCGTACAGAGCCTGATTGACTTCTGTGATGGTTTTAAACCGGAAGTTAACAGGGTGGTTATGGGCGGTCCAATGATGGGCGTCTCTCTGAATACCTTGGAAGTTCCTGTCGTTAAAGGAACCTCTGGCATTCTGGCGCTCACCAAAGAGGAGAGTGTAAGCCGGCCAGAACAGGCATGCATCCGCTGTGCAAGCTGTCTGCAAGCCTGCCCGATCAGCCTGATGCCCACCGAAATGGCCTGGCTGGCACGCCACGATCAACTGGATCAACTGCTCGAATATAATCTGCTCGACTGCATCGAGTGCGGCTCCTGCTCCTACGTCTGCCCCTCCAATATTCCGCTGGTACACTACTTCCGCTATGGAAAGATGGAGATCCAGGCGCGGGATAAAGAGAAAAAGCAGAACGAAATTGCTAAAAAACGCACCGATGTCAAAGATGCCCGGGTCGAAAAAGAGAAAGCCGAACGGGAACGCAAAAAAGCAGAAATGAAAGCCAGAATGGCTGCCAAACGTGCAGCCGCCGCCAAAGCAAAAGGGAAACCCGCCCCAAAAGCGGACGCTTCTGCACCGGCTGGTGACGATAAAGCAGCCAAAGCAGCCCGCGCTGCCAAAGCTGCAAAAGCGGCCCGCGCCGCCAAAGCCGCTAAAGCAGCCCGCGCTGCTAAAGCCGCTAAAGCAGCCAAAGCGGCCCAATCCGAATAACGTGCCCCCGGTATGGGTGCAAAACGATCGGTAAACAAAAACCGATTTTGCTTTAAACCATACCGGTTCTCTTCTTAGGAAAAGTTTTTAACCATGAGCCAGCCGTCATTCGAATTCAGCTCATCGCCGCACGTACATAGCGGCGCCTCTGTTCAAGGTATCATGCAAGCGGTCATCTGGGCATTAATGCCCGCCGCCACCCTCTCGGTGCTGGTCTTTGGATTGCCCGCACTGTTGGTGATTGTGATCACCACCTTCTCCTGCATGATTATCGAGTGGATCTCTAATAAACTTCGCAGTCGCCCCTCCTCGTTAGGGGATCGCTCCGCCGCACTGACAGGACTCCTGTTGGCACTGACCCTTCCGCCGCACTCCCCCTGGTGGGTCTGTGTTGTGGGTGCTGTTTTTGCCATCGGTGTGGGAAAACAGGTTTATGGTGGTTTAGGATTCAACCTCTTCAACCCCGCGTTGATCGCCCGTGTTTTTCTCCTGATCTCCTTCCCTGTGGAACTGACAACCTGGCCTGAGCCCTCGCTCCTGTTTGGAGAAGGTGCCTACACCCTCTCCCAATCGATGGCGATTATCTTCTCGGGAACCTATCCCGCCAGCCAGACACTGGATGCGATCACCGCTGCCACGCCTCTGGGACAGTACCAGACCGCGATCGGTTTAGGACAGACTGTCTCCACCGCATTGGGCGGCGACTATAACTTCAGCTACTTCAATGCAGGTGGTGGTATCATCAGAGGATCTCTGGGGGAGACCTCCTTTATCCTTCTCGCCGCCGGTGGAATGTACCTGCTCTATAAAAAGATTATCACCTGGCATATCCCGGTCACCACACTGCTCGGCTGTCTGGTTCCCGCCCTGGTTCTCTGGCTGATTGATGGCGATACCTATCCCGATCCAATCTTCCATCTGGTTACCGGTGGTCTGGTTTTAGGCGCCTTCTTTATGGCCACCGATATGGTCACATCGCCTGTAACCCCTAAAGGCCAGATTATCTTTGGTCTCGGTTGTGGTCTGCTCACCTATGTGATCCGTACCTGGGCAGGATATCCTGAAGGGATCTCTTTTGCGGTTGTCATCATGAATACCGCCGTCCCTCTGATTGATCAATATACGCGACCCGTCATCTACGGTCAGAAACCCAAGAAAGCATAGGAGACCGACCATGCCTGATTTTATGCGAATGGGGCTCATCCTGATGATGGTGGGAATGATTGCAACCGCCGTCTTAGCCATGACCGAGTGGGTCACCCGCGAGCCCATTGCGGAGGCTAAACGCCAGGAAATTTTAAAAGCACTCAACCAGGTCTTGCCCAAGGGCTATAATAACAACCCCGACCAAGACACCATCCAACTGACCGACGCCAAACTCAATCGTAAACTGAAACCAGTCACCTTCTACCGGGCCCGCCAGGGCGGCCAGATCATGGCCACCGCTTTTGTGGTCACCGCACCAGATGGTTACTCAGGAAACATTGATATCATGATGGCGGTCTCCCACGATAATATCGTGACAGGAATTCAGGTGGTCGCCCATGCAGAGACCCCTGGCTTAGGCGATAAAATTGTGATCACCGACTGGCCTAAATCATTTCAAGGCAAAACCATCGATAACACAAAGTGGGCAGTGAAAAAAGATGGCGGTGACTTTGATCAGTTTGCTGGAGCCACCATCACCCCGCGCGCGGTTGTGGGCGCGGTGAAACGGGGCTTGGAGTATTTTAATCAAAACCGTGGCAAAATTGAAGCCAGTGGATCTTAATTTCGGAGCAAACGTTTATGAGTAGCAATCGCGAAATTATTGTAGATGGCTTCTGGAACAATAACGCCGTCTTCGCCCAACTGCTTGGCATGTGCCCCCTGTTGGGGGTCACCACCACTGCTGTGAATGGCATCGGTATGGGACTCGCCTCCACAGTGGTGCTTTTAGGCTCCAATATTGTGGTCTCCATGATTCGTAACTACATCCCGAATCAAGTACGGATTCCAGCCTTTATTGTGGTGATCGCCTCTTTTGTCACCATTGTGGATCTGATGATGAACGCCTTTATGCACGACCTGCATAAGGTTCTAGGACTGTTCATCCCTCTGATTGTGGTGAACTGCGCAATCTTAGGCCGCGCTGAGGCTTTTGCTTCTAAAAATTCGATCTCTAAAGCCGCTGTCGATGGCTTGGCTTCGGGGATTGGGTTTACCTTCGCACTCTTTTTGCTGGGTGCTGCCAGAGAAATTCTAGGTGCCGGCCAACTGTTTGGCTTTAACTTGTTCGGTCCCAGCTTTCACCCGGCAATCGGCTTTGTTCTGCCTCCAGGCGCCTTCATCGCCTTAGGCTTCATCTTAATGATGGTCAAGTGGGTCGATAGCAAACGGGAAGCCGCCGCTGAGCGTAAAGAGCAAGAAGAGGCCAAACGCAAAGAGGAAGCAACCGCTGAACCTCAACCGGCTTAAAGCCTTTGTTCAAGCATTAAAAAAGCGCTGGATCACATCGATCTGGCGCTTTTTTTAATATCTGGACACCTGAACAACATACTCAATAAAATAGAACACTTAGCCTGCCTCCATCTCGCACAAAAAAAGTCAATAAAAAATAATCTTGATGCCATAACTTACGCGTCCTTCTCTTAACTTTATATTGCAAAGAGCATCACAGCACTCAAATCAACCCATCTCCTCAAATCATTACAAGCTACTTTTTTCACACTATTCACTCAAAACCGCTCTGTTTAATCGAAACTTTTCTCAATGAAACAACCATTTTGCGTTACGTTTTCTGAAACAATGCGCAAAGATAATAAGCGATCACCCAGAATAAAGAAAATATACACTCCTCTTCTTAAAAGTTTGCGCCCTTTGCACTTACCATGCCTTAACCGCATCTTATGATTTTCTTTACATTTTCTTTACATAAGAGAACGACTAAAAAATTGACTTAATGGCAGCCATTGTTCTATTATTAAACCAATAAATAGATTGACTCTATTAAAGAATATCCTGGATCAATAAAACATGAAGACATCCTCTCAACGCTCCTTACTGAATACGCAATCCATTCTCTTTGAAAGAGTTATTTTACTTATTGATCTGGCCCTTGTTCCTCTCTCCGCTTACCTCATGCACTATGCCCGTTTTGGGTCTCTACAGCTCTCCTCTTCGTATCAGTTTATGGTCGTCGTTGTTATGCTGCTGGTCGCAATCATCTTTCCTAGAATGGACATCTATCGCGCCTGGCGCGGATACTCTATTGCAGAAGAGAGCAAAAAAGTTATTATCGCCGCCATTACAGTCTTTATTATCTTTCTCCTCATCCTCTGGAGCTTTAAAATCTCCGCCCACCTCTCCCGGTTATGGATCGGCTTCTGGTTTACCGCATTCACCCTCTCCGCTGTGACCTTACGCATTACAGGACGCCTGATTCAACACACTTTGCGCCGTCGCGGCATTAATCAGAAGAATATTATCATATTAGGTGCTGGAAAATCGGGAAGGCGCCTCATAGAAACCATCAACAACGCCCCCTGGACAGGGTTTCATATCGTCGCCCTCTTCGATGACGATGCCGATCTGCACAACAGCAAAGTCCATAACATCCCTGTCAAAGGATCACTCTTAGAAGCGCTATCTTTTATCAATCAACAGAAAGTCCATCAAGTTTGGATCGCCCTCCCCCTCAAAGAGGAGGTTCTCATCGAAGAGTTGGTCATTCAACTCTGTAAGGCCACCGTCGAGATCCGCTATATTCCCGACATCTCCAGCCTTATTCTTCTCAATCATACCATCAATGAGATCGCGGGCATTCCTGTCATCAACCTCTCCTCAACGCCAATTAAAGGCATTAATCGACCAATAAAAGCTTTGGAAGACTACATCCTCGCGTCACTCGCCCTTCTTCTGGTCTCTCCCCTACTCATTTTTGTTGCCATCGGCATCAAACTCACCTCTCCCGGGCCTATCTTCTTTCTTCAACAACGCCACGGCTGGAAAGGCACGCCTTTTAATATTCTCAAATTTCGCACAATGCACACCCATCAAGAGAATAAAGGCACCGTCACCCAAGCCACACGCAATGATCCACGCGTCACCCCCTTTGGCGCATTCTTGAGAAAAAGCAGCATAGATGAGCTTCCCCAACTCTTTAATGTGCTTCAAGGACATATGTCTCTGGTCGGTCCTCGCCCCCACGCTGTGGAACATAACGAACATTTTAAAGAGCTGATTGAGTGCTATATGCTGCGCCATCAGGTTAAACCAGGAATCACCGGATGGGCACAGGTTAATGGCTGGCGCGGCGAAACCGATACCTTAGAGAAGATGGAGAACAGGGTCAAATACGATCTACACTACATCGAAAACTGGTCTTTACTCTTCGACCTAAGGATTATGGTGCTTACAGCCTGGCATATCGCTTTCGATAGAGATGTCTATTAGTACCAGAGCACAGGAATTAACTTTTTTCTATCCGTTGAGAACTGAAAAGAGTACACATCCCCAGGCCACGCCTTTAAAGCTTTCACCACCGATTCAGGAAAACGGCTCGCATCACTGATATAGAGTTTCTCCCCCCGCCAGGAGGTGAGATATTGCGCCGCTTTAAGAGAGAGCGTGGTTAATCCTGTAAGGAAAAGAATTTGCGACTGACAGCGCACCAATGCCCTTGCACTCTCATCAGAGAGGTGAGGAAGACCATTAAATCCAAGAACAGCGCCCGGCCACAGGGCTAATGCAGCGGCTGTTTCAGGAGAGAGTGTGGAGAGACCAGAGAGCATCAGATGCCTTCCTGGGTGACGAATAGCGATCTGTGAAGCATAAGAGGGCCGCTGTAAAGAGACCGGCCAGGATTGTTGCCCTCTCCCCCATAAAGCCAAAGCCGCCCCCACCTCAGGAGAGACCTCAGACAACCCCTTTAAAAAAAGCACTTCACCAGGCCACTGCGCCAATAGATCAGCCTGCGCAACAGAAAGCGTTTTTAAGCCATTAAGCAGAAGATAACGCCCTGACCAAAGGCTCAAATATTCCAAAGAGCCCGCATCCGCACCCTGCCAGGCCGCTAAAGAGAGCGCCTCTCCTGACCATCCTGTCAAAGCTTTCGCACTCTCTTTAGTGAAAGAGGTTAAACCATCCAGATCCAAAAATTGACCAGACCACAACGCAAGTTGATGCGCACTGGAAGGAGAGAGGTTCGAGATCGCCTGAAGATGGAGTTGCTCACCTCGCCATGTCTGCAATGCGCTTGCAACCTCAGAGGAGAACGTATCTAATCCATTCAACGAAAGAGAACGCCCTGGCCATTGCGCTAAAAGTGAAGCGATCTCAAAAGAGAGTTCACGCAATCCATTCAACTCTAAAACCGTACCCTCCCAAAAAGAGAGCGCCTGAGCCGTCTCTTGATCCAACTGCTGTAACGCATTGAGCTTAAGCACATCATCGATTCGCACACCATGCCACTTTTCCAACTGATAACGGAGTTGCTCTAAAGCAACCGTCTTATCTTCTGACATCGGTATCTGTTGAGGATGACAGAGTTCAGGCTCAATGCACTGCTGGCACTGTTCCACCTCATCGGGATCTCTTCCACACCAGGGTGGAGCGTTTTCATCCGATTGAGCCACTGGAACAGCCGACTTCTTTTGAGCCTGTTTCCGCTCAGGCTCATCGGATTCAAGAAGTGTCCGCTGCAAAACAGGCAGGTCATCTGAGGCAAGAAGAAACTTTTGCTGTAGATGAGAAAGACATTTTTTAATAGGATTAAAAAACACCGAACGACCCTACCCTTAATTAACGCGATAGAACCCTTAATATTCTTAAAGAATATAGAGCAAACCAGAGACCAGAATCAAGATTAAAATCCCAGAATCTCACCGCAAGTTTAAACAACTCTTTGTTCAGTAGAGCATCTCTTTAGCATAGTAGATAATTTGACTGCCCAGATCATCAATACGAAAAGGAACATGCAACAGGTTTTTCAATTTCTTTTTAAGCTGTGTACGTTTTTCCGGCTGCACATAAAAAAGGATAAAACCACCACCACCAGCACCAAGCAATTTCCCACCCAGGGCCCCCGCATCAATTCCCGCCTGATAGATTTCATCGAGATGATCATTAGAGATCAGGTGGCTCATCTGACGTTTAATCAACCACTGTTCGTTGAGCAGTCGGCCAAAATCCTCTAATTCACGATTCTTATCCATAAGAATATCGATGGACTCATCAACCAGATCTTTCATCTGATGAAGTTGCGCCTTTTTTTTGGGGGTATTCTTAATCTGCTCCCCGGCAATGGTGTGCGCTGTCCGTGAAAAACCTGTAAAGAAGAGCATCAGACTGCGTTGAAATTGCATCAAGCGTTTAGGATCGACCACAATCGGCGTCACCATAATATGGCGTGAATCGCCAGTAAAATCGATCCGGTTAAGTCCACCAAAGGCCGCCGCTGTTTGATCTTGAGAGCCCACATTCTCCTGGATCATCTCCTGCTCCACATGCAGCGCATTAAGCGCCAACTCCCGCTTCGTCGGCATGGTATGTAATTGCGTATAGAGTGCGTGCAGCATGCCCACGGTAAAGGTTGAACTCGACCCCAATCCTGATCGGGCAGGAAGGTCGGCATTATGGACAATTTCAAGCCCCTGATCGATACCTAAAAGACGCATGCACTCCCTTACTGAGGGGTGTTGGATCTCATCGATGGAGGAGACCTTCTCATCCCGAAAGTAGCGAATACGGTAACGATAATCAAAAAAGGGGGGCAGAGAACGGCAGGTGATATAACAAAATTTATTAATTGTTGCACTCAAAACAGAGCCGCCATGCTCCCGATACCAGACAGGATAGTCGGTTCCACCACCAAAAAAAGAGACCCGAAAAGGTGTTCGGCTAATAATCATCCATTTTATCCTAAAGTCGCTTAAATTTAAGATTTAGAGTCTTCGTGTGTAAAACACCCACCACCTTTTTAAGTTTAACGCGCTTCAAGAAAGTTTTACAAATCTTTTCTCTTTGTCTACATTGTCTCACAGGCTCTCTTTTTAAAGAAGTGTTTAAGGAATCCACTGATGCTCAAAAAAAAACGCCCCTTAAAAAAATTCCCCCCCTGCCAGGAGTGTGGCGCCGATCCCGGTTTCACCTGGCACTGTGACTGCGGCTTCTCCCTCTGCCACCAGTGCATGGATAAAGATCTGGAAAGAGTCCGTTGCAATGGCCGCACCTGGGTCTGCCCTGAGTGTAAAAAAGAACATATTCTCGCCAAAGGGTGACCATTATGATCCTTGATACAGAAGCACACGGCACCATTCCCTGGTCAAAAATCAGTACCGTACTTCTCGATATGGATGGCGTACTGCTTGATCGCGGCTTTGATGACTGGTTTTTTAATGAAGCCGTGCCAGAAGCTTTTGCAGATCAACACCACCTCACCCTCGATCAGGCAAAAAAGCGCGTCTATCGCGCTTATCAACAAAATCAAGGAGAACTGGCCTGGTATGATCTGATTCAGTGGTCCAAACGGCTTGAGGTGGATATTCTAGCACTTACGCATCAATATAGAGACCGTATTCGCCCCAGACCACAAGCCCTCGATTTTCTCTCTATCCTCCGTAAAACAGAATTAACCGTGGTTCTGGTGACCAATGCCGACCCCCCCTCATTGGCATTAAAGTTAAAACAGACAGGAATCCAACCCTATTTTGATTATCTTCTCTCAAGCCAGACCTTAGGCGCCGCCAAAGAGTCCCCTGACTTCTGGGTAGCACTTGACCTTTTTTTCCATAAAAATGGCGAAGAGTTTAAAGCAGAAGAGGCGGTGATGGTTGAAGATACCGAATTAATTCTTCACGCCTCAAAAGCGGCCGGTATCGGCCACCAACTCCATATCTCAACGCCTTGTATCGGTCAAAAGC
Organism: Magnetococcales bacterium HHB-1; assembly: GCA_052043475.1. Taxonomy (GTDB): domain Bacteria; phylum Pseudomonadota; class Magnetococcia; order Magnetococcales; family JBQGBW01; genus JBQGBW01. The sequence goes on along the minus strand of JBQGBW010000010.1, from coordinate 46,343 downwards.
ACAAATCCTCACAAGATTTTCCTTCCATCAAAAACTTCTCAAAAGAGATCAATGCATTAAAAGAACTCACACCAAAAAGATAACCCGACTTGGGACGACAACCAGAATTTATGCCAAAATTTTGTTTTTATTATCGTCACTTTGATGACATTAAAAAAATATTGCCACCAACTAAAGAATAAACAAACGTTTTTTCAATAGATTAGATAACAACATTCCCTGGCACCATTTTCGCTCTTCTATAAGGAGGTGACCACCTCGACTTCAAGAAGGGTTTATCGATGTATCTCTCTCAAGCCACCACGCAAAATATGACCTCAATTCTCACCGCGCACCGCGCCGTAGAACCCTCACACGCCATGCAGAGACACCCCTCAAAAGAGCGCGCCACACCACCTTCAGTATCACTCCCCAAAGATAGACAGCATTTTGCCCAACTTCTCGACCAGGCGATGCAACATCATAACTGGAACTAAAAATCGCGCTTCGTCTAAAACGTTTTTTTTACAACGGATATGAACAACAACAAAGAAGGTTCTTGAGAATATAGCCCATCTCCAAGCAATGCCTTAAAGAAGAGATTGATACCGAAGATCCCCCTAAAGTTCGAAACTGGAGCCCAAGCTATCAGAAAGAAATTTTACCGCCCTACAAACACAGCAAGCACTTCTCAACCAAAGCAATCCAATAGCGCAACCCTAAAGGGATAATTTCATCGTTAAAATCATAGTCAGGCTGATGCAGACGGGGAGAGTCGAGCCCTGCGCCAATAAAGATATAACTGCCCGGCTTCTCCCTTAAAAAGAAAGCAAAATCCTCTGAGGCCATCACCGGACTCTGATTTTGACAGACACAATCAGGGTTGGCAATCGATTCTGCCACCGCAATCGCCATCTCGGTCTCTTTGGGGCTGTTGATCAATATGGGATAGTCCTGATACATATCGAGCGTATAACGCACAGAGAACGTTGAAGCCACACCATTTAACACCTTCTCCATCGCCAAAGGGATAAGCTTCTGGCTCTCCCCAGAGAGCGTTCTCACCGATCCGCGCAGGATCACCTGCTCAGGAATCACATTCCAGGTATCGCCCCCCTGAATCTGCGTCACTGAGAGTACGCCACTTTTTACGGGATCAAGCATGCGAGAGATAACGGTCTGCAAAGCCGTGATTGCATACGCCGAAGCGGTGATGGTATCCGCACAAAGATGGGGCATTGCCGCATGGCCTCCTTCAGATTTCAGCGTGATCTCAAAACGGTCAAAAGAGGCCATCATCGGACCAGAACAGAGACTGAACATCCCCAAAGGCAGTCCTGGCCAATTGTGCATACCATAAATGGCATCGGCGGGAAACTTCTGGAAGAGCGCATGCTCAAGCACTCTTTTTGCTCCCCCTTCATTCTCCTCGGCGGGCTGAAACAGAAAATAGACCGTACCATCAAAGCGGTTTCGTTCCGCTAAAATTTTCGCTGCCCCCAACAGCATGGCCATATGACCATCATGGCCACAGGCATGACTATTTTCAGCATTTAAAGAGCGGTAACTCAATTCATTGCGTTCCGCAATGGGAAGGGCATCCAGTTCGGCCCGCAGCAGAATGGATCGGGCTGAACGCCCCCGGCGCAGTGTACCGATCACCCCGGTTCCGGCAAAACCTGTTTCCGGTTCAATCCCCATATCACGAAGCTTTTGCGCAATAAACTGGGCGGTTTGATGCTCACAAAAAGCGGTTTCAGGAATACGATGCAACTGCCTTCGCCAGGAGATTACCTGCTCAATCTGTTGTGAAGCGATTTCCAACATGATGATTTTATGCTTATTGTCGGTTTATACAGAGAGATTTTCATTATATCATCTCTTTATTCGTCTGCCCATTATCTAACCAAAGGCAATATCATCATGGAACTGACGCCACTGACTGCAATTTCTCCCCTGGATGGTCGCTATGCAGGAAAGACAAAACGATTAAGAGAATACTTCTCCGAATATGGATTAATCCGCTTCCGAACATTGGTTGAATGCCGCTGGCTACGCGCCTTAGCCGCTGAACCCAAGATCAAAGAGGTGCCCCCCCTCACACCTGAGAGCCAAAAGCCGTTAGAGCAACTGGAGAACCAGTTCTCCCAGAAAGAGGCGGAACGCGTTAAAGAGATTGAGCGCACCACCAACCACGATGTTAAAGCGGTGGAGTATCTGATTAAAGAGCATCTCTCAAACACCGATTTAGAATCGATCTCTGAGTTCGTCCATTTTGCCTGCACCTCAGAAGATATCAATAACTTAGCCCATGGCCTGATGCTACTCCATGCCCGCAAAGAAGCCTTACTTCCCGCCATGGATCAGGTGATCGAATCGATCCTGGAACTCGCCAAAGAACACGCCGCCCAACCGATGCTCTCTCGCACCCATGGCCAACCCGCCTCCCCCACCACCTTAGGGAAAGAGATGGCCAATGTGGTCTATCGTCTTGCTAAAGCACGAAACAAAGTGGCAAAAGTAGAGATTCCAGGGAAAATTAATGGGGCTGTGGGTAACTTTAATGCCCATATCAGTGCCTACCCCGAAGTCAACTGGCCCCAACTCTCTGAACGTTTTATTCAAAGTTTAGGTTTAACCTACCAACCCTACACCATCCAGATCGAACCCCACGATGGTATGGCGGAACTCTTCGATGCGATAAGCCGCTTTAACACCATACTCATTGATTTTAGCCGTGATGTCTGGGGCTATATCTCTCAAGGCTATTTTCGCCAGAAAACCAAAGCAGGGGAGATCGGTTCCTCCACCATGCCCCATAAAGTCAACCCCATCGATTTTGAAAACAGCGAAGGCAATCTGGGACTCGCCAACGCCGTATTAAACCATCTCTCGGCAAAACTCCCCATATCCCGCTTTCAACGCGATCTAACGGACTCCACTGTATTACGCAATATGGGCGTCGGTTTTGGTTATTCTGTCCTGGCCTACGCCTCCGCATTAAAAGGGATTGGTAAACTGGAAGTCGAACCGAAACGTCTACAAGAAGATCTGCTCAATAACTGGGAAGTTCTAGCAGAGCCTATTCAAACGGTGATGCGTCGTTATGGCATTGAGAAGCCTTATGAAAAGTTAAAAGAACTCACCCGTGGAAAAAGAATTGGTCCCGAAGAGCTTAAACAGTTTATCGCAACTTTAGATATGCCCGAAGAAGCCAAACAGCGTCTTCAAGAGATGACGCCTGAAAGTTATACGGGATTGGCAGAAATATTGACACAACAACTTGAAAAGCATATCTGATTGATAATAGAATAGAAGATAGCCTGAGGTTTTCTACATAAAGAATATAACCATTGAAACAACAAATCATCTCAATTAAGAAAACCTCTCTTTAAAAGCTTATTTAAGAAGAGAAGAATCGCTTACTACATAACCAATATAGCGAAAAAGGTTAAGTTACGTCAGCGTTTTCGCCTTCGACGAGTAAAGGGCACCCTCTACACCCACGGCTTAGAGGAGGTATTGCATACCTCCTCTAAGACCCCACCGCATGAACCTTCACTCCACGCTATTGGAACAGTCCCATGCGCCCCACACCGATACCTCTTAACAAAATCGAACCCGGCATGGTCGTCTCCGCCGACGTCCTTGACCGCAGCGGCCGTCTGTTATTAGGAAAAGAGACCGCCATCACCAAACGCCACCTCCGCATCTTTAAAACCTGGGGCATCACAGAGATCGAAATCAAAACCGACCCCATAGAAGACGCCCCCCCCAAAAAAGAAGAGACCACACCACAAGAGGCCATACCCAAAAAGATCCGCACAGAAACACTGCAATGGGTGAAAGATCGTTTCCAACATATCGACCTCACCATCCCCGCCGCACAACAACTGTTCAAGATCTGTTTTGAACGCAAACTCCAGGCTGCAAAAAAAGAATATGAACAGTCTTGACCACCTGGTCCACTCCATCACAAAACTTGCATCGCCACCAGATATGTACCATCGCGTGGAGAAAAAGATCCAAGATCCCACCAGTTCTCTGGATGATATCGGCGAAATTATCATGGAGGATCCCGGACTCTGCGCCCGCCTGCTGCGTATCGCCAACAGCGCCTTTTTTGCCCTCGCGCAACCGGTTACCACCATCACCCACGCCCTGGCCATGGTGGGCATGAAGCAACTGCGTGACCTGGTTCTCGCCACAACCATCATCCATCAGTTCACTAAAAAACAGCATAAAACACTCAATATCACCCACTTTTGGCACCACGCCATCGCTTGTGGACTGGCAGCAAGGGTGATCGCCACCTACCGCCGTGAGAAAAATGTTGAAGCGCTCTACGTTGCTGGACTCCTTCACGATATCGGACGTTTAGCCCTGCTGGAAAATGCCTCCTCGCTTGTTGAAAAAATGATCCAAAAAAGCCAGGATGAAAAAATCCCACTCCATCTGATCGAAATAGAGGCGTTAGGCTTCAGCCATGCAGAAGTCGGTGGCGCCATCTTAAAAGCGTGGAAACTACCTGAAAGGCTCTACACACCCGTTCAATGGCATCACACCCCCAACCAAGCCAAAACCTTAAAAATAGAAACCGCGATCATCCACATATCCGATCTTATCGCGCACAGCATTCTTTTAGGTGTCAGCGGCGACCCTTTCATGGCACCGCTTCACGCCAGTGCCTGGGAGAGAATCAACCTTCCGGCCAATCTACTGCCAGAAATTGCCCGACAAGTTGAACTTCAATTTGAAGAGACCGCCTTTATCTTCTCAGAGGAGGCATCATGACCAAGGCCCAAAACCGTTTAAATTATGCCCCTTTGGATCTGGAGAAAAAAGACGCCCTCATTAAACGGGTTGAATCTCTGGAGAAAGAGAATCAGTGGCAACTCTTTGCCCGCGATCTGGTGGTCTCCATGAGCCAGATTTTCGCCATGAGCGCGGATAACACCCTCACCCAAGAAGAGATCTTTCAACATACCCAAGATCTCCTCAGTCGCCTGCTCCCCTTCCATATCCTCGCTTTTTTTCTCGTCAATGAAGAGAGTGCAGATTTTGAACTGATTCACTACACACCCGATACAGATAAAAAACGGATCATCGACTTAGCCGATGATCTTATTGAACAGGGTGAGTTCGCCTGGGCCGTTCAACAGAACCAGGTGATAAAAACCAACCGCCAAAAGATGATTCCAGGACAGATCCTGCTGCGCACACTCTCCGCAAAAACCGGTATTCGCGGCATGTTTATCGGCGTCTTCGATAACCAGAAACAGCGTGCCAATCAAAGCAGGCAAGATCTGCTCTCCGTACTGCTCAACCACTGCGCTCAAGCTTTAGAGAATGTTGAACTACAACAAAAACTCCACCAGAGCAACCAACACCTTGAAACCACTCTGGATCAACTCACAGAGCAGAGCCAGGAACTCCTTCATAAGGTCACCGCCTTAGAGCAGATGCGCTGGGCCTTAGAGGAGGCCAGGGATGTCGCCCAGAATGCCAGCCAGGCGAAAAGTGAATTTCTCGCGGTCATGAGCCATGAGATCCGCACGCCACTCAATGCCGTCATCGGAATGACCGATCTGGTTTTAGGCTCTGGCTTAGAGAACGAACAGCGCAATATGATGGAGATTGTCCAACAATCGGCAGATGCCCTGCTGATTCTACTCAACAGTGTACTGGATTTCTCTAAAATTGAAGCGGGACATCTGGAGTTGGAGCATATCGAATTTGACTCCTGTGGCCGTATCGAGAACGCCTGCGAAACCATGTCTGTGCGCGCTCACCAGAAAGGAATCAACCTTTTCTGCCACATCGATACCGATGTTCCAGAAAAGCTCATCGGAGATCCCCACCGGCTTGTACAGATTATTATTAATCTCACCAATAATGCGATCAAATTCACCCATAGCGGCGAGATTGTTGTCCGTATGCAGCGCGCATCAGAAGAGATGATCGACTTTTGCCTGGCCAAAAAAGAGCAAAATCAAAGGCAACGCAAAAAAGAGGATATCTGGATCAAATTCTCCGTCTCCGATACAGGGATTGGTATCCCTGAAGATAAAGTCAACCTCATTTTTGAAAAGTTCTCCCAAGCCAATAGCTCAACAACCCGCCAATATGGCGGCACAGGATTGGGTTTGGCGATATGCAAACGCCTCACCGAAATGATGGATGGCCTAATCTGGGTGGAATCCGCCACTTCCGGCGGATCAATCTTCCACTTTTTAATTCGCCTGACAGCACCCACCACCGACGCGCGGGGTAATGATGATACACAATTAGGCATCGGTACCCGCCAAAAGCGAAAAGAGCGCCCCTTCCTACTTACAGATAACCATATCCTTATTGTAGAAAGTAGTCGAACCAATCAGACCATTCTTCATGAGATTTTATCCTATTTTGAGGCCATTCCCACCACAATCAACGCAGTCTCCGCCCTAGAATCGATTCAACCGCAACACAATTTTAAAGCCGTTCTTATCGACGCACAGATCTGGCAGGAAGAGGGCGAAGCACTGGTCATTTTTTTTCAACACCAACCCCATTTTCCAAAACTGGTCGGTCTGACCGCCACCACCAAAGCCCACTTAAACATGCATCCTCAGCGTGGAGAACATGCTCTGGATGCGGTAATCAACACCCCTGTCAAACGCTACCAACTCGCTTCCACCCTCTATCGCGTTCTCAATCGCACAAAAGAGAACGTCTCAACAAAACAGAGGCGAACATTTAATATCACAAAAACCCAAACAACCCCTCAACATATTCTCCTCGTCGAAGATATCGCCAACAATCAAAAACTGGCCACCACCATTTTACAACAGTGTGGCCATACGGTCGTTCTTGCGGAAAACGGCAAAGAAGCCCTGGAATGTCTAGAGAAGCAAAACTTTGATGTGGTATTGATGGACCTCCACATGCCGGTCATGGACGGTTATGAAGCCATTCAACGCATTCGTGAAGCACCTCCCTCCTCAAGCATCAATAGAGATGTGCCTATTGTTGTGGTCACCGCCTATGCTCTGAAGAGTGAAAAAGAGGAGGCGCTCTCAAAATGGTCTCGCTACTATCTCACCAAGCCCTATAAAACACACGCCTTAATTCAGGTTATCGAGCGTTTGGTCTCCACCTCCCGAATCCGTGATGCTGCCAAAAAATCGATCCATCAGGAGTCTATGCATAAAGAGCCCTGGTATATTGAGGATGATGGCCGCACCAAACGTGAAACATTCATGAAAAAAATGCCTCACTATATGGAGGTGATCACCCAGGCGATCCTTGATGAAGATACAGGAAAGATCGAGGATATGGTGCAACGCATGCGCGCTTTGAGCAATGAGGTGGGCGCTAAAGTCTTCTCCCGCCAGATTCTCCGTTTAGCGATGGCTGTACGCCGAAACGACTTTAAAACCGCCCAAGTGGCGCTGGAATCCTTGACACAAGCCTTCCAACAGGTGATTGATGTGTTCAGAAAATAGGTTCAACTCCGACAAAGCGATATCTTTTTGGAAAAAAAGGAAAAAACTTTCAAAAATGGATTAACGACACCTCACTTTATTATTCGCCTGCGATCCAGCAATCAATTAAAAAAATGATTAATCCCTGAAAAAGAGGCTGAGAGATCTTCTTCTCAGCCTTTTAAAAAAACTACAGAGCCGCCAACTTCTCCTGGAGTGCCGCATCTTTACGGGTCACACTGTCCACCATATCCAGGCGATATTCACGAAACTTCTTCGCCAAACCATCATCACTCAAGGAGAGAATCTGAATAGCAAACAGTGCACCATTTTTAGCGCCTGCCTTACCAATCGCCATAGAAGCCACAGGCACACCACCAGGCATCATCACCGTGGCCAGAAGCGCATCCATCCCCTTAAGGTCAGTTGCCGCCAGAGGAACCGCGATAATCGGCAGTGTGGTTTCTGAGGCCACAACGCCCGCCAGATGGGCCGCTGCCCCCGCCCCAATGATCAATGTTTTAATTCCTTTCTCTCTCGCCTGAGAAGCATAAGCGTGGGTTCGCTCTGGCGTACGGTGCGCTGAGGTAACCATCACCTCAAAAGGCACAGAAAACGCCTTTAAAACCTTGGCCGCCTCCTGCATCACACTCCAATCAGAGTCCGAGCCCATTAAAATACCCACAACCGGTTGATCACTCATATTTTTTCTCTCTAAAAAATAGTTTAAAAGTTTAAGACTGCTCCCGTGCGACAGCACGATAACCGATATCCCGACGATAGTAGACATCCGACCAGGAGATTTTATCCACCGCCTCATAGGCACGTTTTTGTGCTTCAGAGACCGTTTTACCTAAAGCGGTAACACCAAGAACGCGCCCACCTGCACTTAAGATCTCTCCCGACAAGGATTTTGTGCCCGCATGAAAAACATGCACATCATCCCCCATCGTTTTAACCTGCTCAAGGCCAGAGATTTTATCGCCCTTGTTATAAGATCCTGGATAGCCACCAGCAGCCATCACCACACACAAAGAGACCCGATCATCCCACTCAATGGTTTTATCTTTCAACTCCCCAGTTGCTGCGGCCACCAGAAGAGGAACCAGATCCGATTTCATTCTAAAGAGCAGCGGCTGGGCTTCAGGATCACCAAAACGGGCATTAAACTCCAGGACTTTCAGATCATCGCCATCAATCATCACCCCTGCATAGAGCACCCCCTGGTAGGGCCGCCCCTCTTTAGCCATGGCAGCAACGGTGGGTTTCATCACTTCATCCATAATTCTCTGATGAAAGGTATCTGTCACCACCGGTGCCGGAGAGTAAGCGCCCATACCACCGGTATTGAGTCCTTTATCCCCCTCTCCCACCGCTTTATGATCCTGAGAACTGGCTAAAGGAAGAATATGCTCACCATCCACCAGTGCTAAAAAGGAAGCCTCTTCTCCTTTAAGAAAAGCTTCCACCACCACCACATCCCCTGCATCACCAAAGATTTTATCCACCATGGTCTGCTGGATCGCCTGTTCGGCCTCTTCGATGGTTTGACAGACAATCGCCCCTTTTCCTGCCGCCAATCCAGAGGTTTTTACCACAATCGGCGCCCCCTGCTGACGAATATAGGCTAAAGCCTCTTCTGCCTCGGTGAATTGGGCATACTCCGCTGTGGGAATATTATATTTGGCGAAAAGACCCTTCATAAAAGCTTTTGAGCCTTCAATCTCCGCCGCCGCGGCACTGGGACCAAAAACCATAACCCCTTCATTACGCAGAATATCCGCCAATCCACGGGTCAGAGGGGCCTCTGGACCGATCACAGCCAGATTAATCTCAGCCTCCACAGCAAATTCACGCAATGCGGGAAGGTCTTCTGCACCAATGGGCACACATTCTGCGTTTTCAGCAATTCCAGCATTTCCCGGTGCACAGTAAATTTTCTCAACCAGAGGAGAACAGGACATTTTCCATGCTAAAGCATGCTCACGCCCCCCGCTTCCCACCAATAAAATCCGCATCCCCATGCGACACTCCTTAAAATTTCAAGTTCCATCAATCAAAAAAAGATCAACAAAATTGGATATATAAATCCAAAGAACGGTTTAATAGATCGCGCTTTTGCTCCCAATTATAGAGGATCATATCCCGTGGATAAACCCGTTTTACTGTTTTAAAGATCGATCAATAGAAGATCGACAAAACAAAATACACCACTTGAATTTATTCGCCACACATCTTATAAAGAGAACATTCTAAACCGCTCCCCTCAACTTTGAGATCAACCATTTTTAAATACAAAAAATATACTAAGGACGGTTGGTTTCTGGCACCACTTCGCCTAAAATAATCTTTTAAAAAAAAATCTGCTGCTTCCCTCAACTTTTTTCCATTAAAATCTCCTTTAAGGGAACATCAGTTAATAAAAAAATGAACATTTTAATATTATGGTGCCATCATGACAGAAGCACAGCCTGCCAAAAAAGAGACCTCTGATCAAGAAGGTTTAACCATCTTTCAGGTCATGGGAAGCGTTGCCGCCGCACTCTTTGGTGTCCAGAGCCGAAAAAATCGTGACCGCGATTTCACACATGGCAAACCCATGCAGTTTGCCGTCGTCGGCCTTATTTTCACCATTCTGTTTATCCTGACACTGGTATCTGTCGCTTATCTGGCCATCTCTGGATAAAAAAACAATCACTCCCCACTTTATTAAAGCCCCGAATTTCAGGGAAATATAAACCATGTCAATCAGCCATTACATCGAACTCCTTAAATTACGCATCGGCGGCATGATCACGCTCACAGCGGTCATCGCCTACATTGCCATGGTGGGTACCACAAACGCAGAAATCAGCTGGATTCATCTTCTCGCGCTTATTTTTGTCATGATGTTAGGCTCCGCCAGTTCTGCGGTCGTCAACCACTTCTATGATCGCGATATTGATCGCCGCATGGAACGAACCGCTGAACGTCCGCTGGCTAAAAAAGCGATGGATAACCCCAGAAATGCACTCTGGCTGGCCGCCGCACTGATTATCGCTGCCGTCGGCTTTGGAACCTGGTTTTTTAATCCTGTGATGGCGCTGCATCTTTTTCTTGGCGCTTTCTTCTATGGGGTGGTCTACACCATCTGGTTAAAAAGACGAACCTGGCTCAATATTGTCATCGGTGGTCTGGCGGGAAGCTTTGCAGTGATGGCTGGGGCCGCTTCTGTTCACCAGGATCTCGCACCACTCCCTCTTTTATTGGCACTGCTGCTCTTTTTCTGGACCCCATCACACTTCTGGAGCTTAGCGATCTATCTAAAAGAGGAGTATCGCAAGGTTGAGGTGCCCATGCTTCCTGTTCTGATTGGTGAGCAGAAGACCGCTTGGGCAATTCTTTTTAACAGCATCTTCCTTGTGGGTTCCTCCATCCTGCCCTGGAGTTTTGATACCTTGGGAAATATCTATCTCTTTGGAGCCCTCCCCACAGGCGCCTCGCTCATCTATTTTAATATCCGCCTGATTAAAGACCCCTCCCGTGAGGAAGCCTGGAGAAACTTTATTCACTCTATGCGCTATCTGGGATTAATCTTTCTGTTTATTGTCCTGGATGTCAGCTTTTAGTAAGGATCAACAACTCCGCATGGGTTGGGACTTTTCTGCAACATAGGGTGGACGCCAGCACTGAGACCTCCACCCTTGTTTGATTTTATCGATACCTGAGCCCGCTTTTAGAGCTATACCAATCAGCATAAACATATTCTGCAACGCTCTATTGCGACACGCGCTGACACCTCCTCGCCATATCTGTTCTTCTAAAGATGAGCAACGCACCTGGATTAGAAAATTCAAACCGATCCATTTTCTTGATCACAACAACGCCACCCTGCCCCTGATAATCGGCATGAATCAATGAGTTAACCAATGCCTCGCGCATCGCTTCATGGACGATCTTCTCTCCTTTTCGGATCAATTGATCATCCAGAGCAAAGGGGCATCGGATATCCAGAGCAAGACGCCGTAAGACGCCCAAGAATGCCCCAGCATAAAATCATGACAATTCCAGTCGTGCGTGAAACTCAAGAAGTGGATGTTGCGTGGGAAGATAGGACAATCTCCCCAGCCTCATTCATTAACACGATTTTCAGACTATTTCTTCGATAGACGACGGTAGAGCGTCTGCCTTGAGATCCCCAGAAGGGAAGCCGCCACCGTTTGATTCCCCTTCGAGCGCTCTAGGGCCTCCTGGATGGCATGGTACTCAATCTCTTTGAGTGTGGGGAACATGCCGTTTTGAGATAAAATAGAGAAGTCGAAAGAGGCGCCACCTGAAGTGAGAGAACGTGCCCCCCCTTGTGTGGTCTGTTTTTTCTCCATCGCCTGCCTGAAGCTCTGCAATGAGAGCGTGCCCTCCTGATGCTGGACAACCGCATCATAGACCATTGAGGAGAGTTCATGCACATTGCCAGGAAAGGCGTAATCCGTGAGCAGTGAGAAAAGATCGGAAGGCGGTGTGGGCGGCTCTTTTTCCAACTGTTGGGCATAGCGCTCAATAAAGTGCATAATCAGAAGAGGGATATCATCTTTTCGTTCCCTTAACGCAGGCACATGGATCTGATGAGAAGCTAAACGATAGAAGAGATCCAGTCGGAAGATCTCCTTCTCCATCATCACATTCAGATCACGGTGCGTCGCCACCACAATGCGCGCATCCAGAGCAAAGGGGGTATCTGAACCTAAGGGGTAGTAACGCTTCTCCTGGAGAAGACGAAGAAGACGGATCTGTGAGGCGGGTGGAAGATCGCCCACCTCCTCTAAGAAGAGCGTTCCACCGGCCGCTTCTGCGATCACCCCTTTTGCGGTTTTATCCGCCCCTTCAAAAGCGCCCCGCCGATGACCAAAAAGCAGGTCTGTAAAGCTCTGTTCATCCAATCCAGCCACATTTTTGACCACAAAGGGGCCTTCAACGCCACTCAACTCATGGATCACTTTGCCGACGGTCGTTTTTCCTACGCCTGCTTCACCGGTAATCAGTATCGGACGATCTGTACGGGCAATACTCTCTAAATACTGAAAGATGGCATGCATCTTTCGGTTGCAGGTGACAAAAGAGCGAAATGCGCTCTCATGGCTCAACTCTCCGGAAAGCAGAGAGTTCTTAAGCGTATGCACCTCCTGCTGCAACTGGCGCACCTGAATGGCCTGCCTCACCGCTGAAACAAAACGACTCGGCTCCACTGGTTTCAAAAGATAATCAGTGGCGCCAATTTTCAAACAGTCGATGGCATATTCAATCTCTTGAGAGGCGGTCATAATGATCACCGGCACATCCGGATGGTGTTGCACCACCTTTTCCAGCACCTCCTGTCCTGAAAGGTGAGGCATAATCAGATCAAGCACCAAAACGCCTACGGAAAATTTTTCCAAAAAGGGTAGAACCTCCCGACTGTCGCTGAAAACCTGCACCGCTTTAAATCCCGCTTGAATAAGCTGGATTCTTGCACTGTAGAGAATTTTTACCTCATCATCGACCAATACAACGGGGAGTTGCTGATTATCTGACTTAAACATTCTACGATTGCCTCCGACCAACTTTGCAAAGTAATTTTAAGAGATGATAACATCATCTTCCTTTGGCATAATCTTTTTTTTTCGTTCCGGCAGGATCATTGTGATCACCGTGTTCCAGTTCACCTCAGAGGAGATCTCCAGACGGCCTTTATGTCGATCAAGAATTTTCTTTGAGATCGCCAACCCTAATCCTGTACCGCCATCTTTCTGTTTTGTTGTAAATAGCGGTTCAAAAATACGGTGACGCACCGATTCAGCGATGCCACGCCCCTCATCTTTGATGATCACCACCACTTCATGGTGCCGACACGCCAATTGAATCTCAATCGCACAATCCTTATCCGGCAACGCCTCTAAGGCGTTACTTAAGAGATTAACAATCACCTGCTCCAACTGAGGCGCATTGCCATAAACAGTGGCCTTTGAAACCAGAAATTTTTTATAAAAACGCCGTGTATGTTTTGATATTTTAGGACGGATCAAAGCGATGGCTGCATCGATCACTTTAGCGATATCCACATCACGCCACTGAAGCGAATCATTCTGACGTACCGTACGCTTAAGATCATCGATAATCCGCACAATACTTCGCGATGATTCTGTAATGCCATCAATCAGTTCTGGGACAACATACTCCACTTCTGAAACCGGAACCCCCCCCAGAAGATAGTCACCCATCTCCTGGGCGCGCTCCTGTAAAATCGGATAAGCATCATGCCAAACAGAAGAGATCATAGAAGCGTTAAACAGGATCAGATTATTGGGATTATTGATCTCATGGGCGATACTTGCAGAGAGCACACCTAAGGAGGAGAGGTGTGCTGTACGCATCGCCTGATCCTGCATCAGAAGACGTTCGGCCTGAAGCGCCTCTTTCTGCCAATGAGTCCCCACCATATCCGCCACAACCTGCAACGCATGCACCGCCTCTTCGAACCAGTTCGGTCGCTCCTCAAGCGCATCCACGCCCATAAATCCGGTCACGCCACCATTTGCGCTATGGACAGGCACTCTAATGAGTGCAACAACCCCCTCTTTTGCCCACTGTTTTTTCTCTTTTTCCGCTTCTGGCGGTAAAGCGGACAATGAAGGTATGATCACCCCCCCTTTTTTAGAGAGATCATGAAGTGAATCCAACAGCCAAGGAAAAGTATCCTGCGGAACATCCTGGGCAAAACCGGTCTGCGCCACCACACCAGGAGCACACCATTCATAGAGATGTTTTACACATTTTTTCTTATCATAAAAACGAAAGATATGCGCACGATGCGCATGGAATGCTTTCCCTAGAACCGCCAGCAGACCAACAAAGTCAACTTTATCCACGGTCAGAAGAGAACGTGAAACCAGAGCCACGACACGTTCAAACTCCAGATGGCGCAAAATGCGCTGCTCTCCCTGTTTTTTTTCAGTGATATCCTGCATCGTCACCAGAAGCATATTTTTTTTCTGCTTGGCATCCCATACTGAAACGCCTTTCTGACAGACAATGCGTTCCTGGCCATCCGCCCGGATAATCCGATGCTCAATGGATAGCGTTTTTTCTGTATTAATCTGACTGGCTAAAATGGTCTGATAAACGCTCATCTGGTCCACCTCAGGGATAAAATCGATAAAATCCTCCACAGAGAGCACGCTCTCCTGTGAAGATATCCCTAAAACAGAAAAAAACTCCCGCGAACAAAAGAGCTTACCCTCCTGCCAGTCCCAATACCAACAGCCCATTTTAGCAATCGACTGAGATTTGGACAGCATCGCCTGACTTAATTTTAAATTTTGATAAGGCTCGACCAGCGTGGTCTGGATAATCGCAATAAAAAGAAACCAAAAAGAAAAAAGTTTAAAAATATGTCCAACAAGGTTATTGATATCGTAGAGATCAAGATAGATCGTAAAAGAGGCTTCGGCTAAAGCTGTAAAAAAGAGCGCTAAAATCGTAAATCTAACCACACGTGGATCAAGTTGATGACGCTTTCGATAGAGCATAAATGCCGCATAGAACAGCAGCATAATAATAAGATATTCACTCCAGATCTTAAAATGAGTCAACCCTTCGCCATCAACATAAGCTGAAGGAAGAAAACCATGAAAAGCCGCGATCAACAGGACAACCGCCACCCCGCCACTGGAAAAAAGGAGCATCCACCGCGAAAGCCAAAGTTTATGGATCTGAAAGGAACTGGCCAGCAGAAAAAAAGCTTCAAAAAAACGGGAGATGATCCAAATCTGAATGGTAACCTCATATTTACCTGAGATAATGGAAAGTCCCTTGTAAGTTAAAGTATGCACAAGGTCCAAGCCCCCCACCCAGATGTAGCCACACCCCAGAAACATAAGGAAATGATTCTTGGAAAAAGGGTAAGTCTGCCAGGCGACAACCCCCATGAGCAGAGCGATAATCACCGTAAATAGTTCAGAAAGCGTATGGAACAACAGATAGTTATCCAATCCAATCCAAAAAAGAGCCACCGATAACAGGAGAGGAAAACTGATCTGCATATCCATTCGATATATGGACAAAAAGAATCGCCTAAAAGAGTTTGGGAAATCTATCATCATGGAGTCACACAGGAACAGGCATTTTGTTGCCTGGCGATATTTTTAATAATTCCAGTTTTTTCAATAAACAAAAAAAGACTTTTTGCTTCTAAAAAAATTTTAACTGATTTTTAACAGGATAGCCACCCCAAGAGTGAACCGCTGTTCTTCCACCAAATTTAAGTTTAATATCCACGACACTTTTAAAGCCAGCCAATATCGATTATGATAAAAGACCACGCTAAACCATCAGAAGATCCTGATTTATAGATCATCGTAAGAGTCCCCACCTCTAAAGAGAAGGACGCATGAAAAAGATTGAAATTCTTGCCCCAGCCGGCAACCTGCCCTCCTTAAAAGCCGCTGTCCAAAATGGTGCTGATGCGGTCTATCTGGGCTTTCGCAACGCCACCAACGCCAGAAACTTCGAGGGGTTAAACTTCAGCGAAGAGGAGGTCCGCCAAGGGATACGTTTTGCGCACCAAAAAGGCGCCAAAGTGAATATCACCATCAATACCAACCCTCTGGTAAAAAACCCCGAACACTGGTATCAAGCCGTGGATCAGGTGGCTGAATCGGGGGCTGATGCCATTATTTTAGCGAACATCGCCCTACTGCGCTACACAAAGAAAAACTATCCCAAGCTACCGATTCATCTCTCTGTACAGGCTTCCGCCAGTAACTTTGAAGCGATCGACCTCTATCAACGCCACTTTGGCGTTCGCCGCGTCATCCTTCCACGCGTACTCACCTTAGACCAGATCAAAGCGCTGCGTAAGCGAACCAATATGGAGCTTGAAACCTTCGCTTTCGGCGGACTCTGCGTCATGACCGAAGGGCGCTGTTTTCTCTCCTCCTTTGTTACCGGGGTCTCACCAAATATCGAAGGGGTCTGCTCTCCTGCCCGCATGGTGCGCTTTGAAAATGATCAAGGCAAAATGCGCACCCGCTTAAGCGGCCAACTGATTGCAGAGTATGAAAAAGGAGAACAGGCCGCTTATCCTACCGTATGCAAAGGACTCTACAACAGCCAACAGAAAAGTTATCATGTGATGGAGTCACCAGGCTCACTCAATGTGCTTAAGATGCTACCTGAATTTATCGAGGCGGGAATATCCTGCCTGAAAATTGAAGGACGCCAACGCACCAAATCCTATGTAAGCACCGTAACCCGGGTGATGCGCCAGGCAGTAGATCACTACTATAAGGCACCGGAACGCTTCTATGTTAAAGGCAGTTGGCAACGCACACTGAACCAAGCCTCTGAGGGGGCTGCACAGACTACAGGCGTCTACCAGGAGAGCTGGCTGTAATGAAAATTTCCATCGGTCCTGTACTGTTTGATTGGGGAAAAGAGAAACTATACCAGTTCTATCAACAGATGGCTTTTGAGACCCCAGCGGATCGGCTCTATATCGGTGAGGTAGTCTGCTCAAAACGCCAACAACTCTCCCCCCAAGAGATGGCCAATCTGATTGAAACCTTAAAGCCCTCAGGAAAAGAGCTCATTATCTCCACCTTAGGGCTGGTGATGAGTAACGAAGAGCAGGAAACCATACACGAACTGGCCCAAGTCGCTAAAGATCTCGAAATAAAAATTGAAGCCAATGATATGGCCGGCGTCTCTGTGGCGGAGAACAAAAAAGTCCCCTTCATTGCAGGGCCCCATATCAACATCTATAATCCTGAAACCATTCTCTTTCTTCAAGAACTCGGTGCAACAGGCGTGGTCTTTCCGGTGGAACTTCCCAAAGCGCATATTCAGGGAATTATTGATGGGCTACCGAAAAAAGAGGGATTGGAGCGTGAACTGTTTGTCTATGGAAAAATTCCGCTCACCTTCTCTGCACGCTGCTATACTGCACGGGCCTTTGAACTCTCTAAAGCCAACTGCCAGTTTAAATGCGGTGAGTTTCCCGATGGCCTCCCTGTGGATACCCTGGAGAACAGCCCAATTCTCACCATCAATGGGGTGCAGATGATGTCCAACCCGCTCTATAATCTGATTGAATCCACCCAAGACCTGCAACAGATCGGTCTAACCACCTTAAGACTCTCCCCCTCCAGTCAGGGGATGGATAAAGTGATCGATCTCTGGAGCGCACGGCTTGCTAAAAAAATTTCCAGCGAAGAAGCCTTCCAAGCCTTAAAAGAGAATGCAGCCACAGAAAGTTTTTGTAACGGCTATTTTCTGGACAACTCAGGCTTAAGCTACCAGCCCCCCAACAAGCATAAAAAATATTCCGATAATTTATCAAGGAGATAATACCTAATGCAAATCGATAATAGCGTCATTGATATGATCACTCAGAATGTTCTAGGCATTGTTGAACGCGCCGGCGAAACCCGCCAGGAGGCGATCCGCAAAATCCGTGAAGCGGTTCAAGAGGGTGTCGAACATTTTGATCTGGTCACAAGAGAAGAGTTTGACGCAGTAAAAACACTCTTGAGCAACACCCGCATCAAAATTGAAACCCTGGAAAAACAGGTTGCTGAACTGGAAGCGAAACTACAAACGCAGAAAGAAGCAACGCCTGCATCAGAGTAGTTCTGTTTTATCCATAAAACAAAAAGGGGCTTACAATGAAAAAAGCCTATATTGGTGGCACATGGGTTGAAACCGAAAGAACACTCGCGGTGGTCAACCCCTATAACGGTGAAACAGTCGAAGAGGTGGCCTTCTGTGGCACCAAAGAGATCGACCTGGCGATTGCTGCGGCGTCCGAAAGTTTCTCTGAAACCAAAAAATTAGAACCCTATCAACGCGCTGAAGTTCTCGCCCATCTTCGCGACCGCATTGAGGAGAGAAAAGAAGCGTTTGCAAAAACCCTCTCTTTGGAGAATGGCAAGACAATCGCAGAATCCCGTCTTGAGGTTGCCCGTGCGGTGGCCACCTTTGATATTGCCGTCGGAGAGGCCACCCGCATTCATGGAGAGGCTTACGATCTGGGGATTAATGCCATGGGGGCCGGAAGAAGGGCTTTAGTACGACGATACCCTGTGGGACCAGTGGCGGCCATTTCACCTTTCAACTTTCCACTCAACCTAGCCATTCATAAGGTTGCGCCTGCACTGGCTGTAGGATGCCCTGTGGTGCTAAAACCCGCCTCAAAAACCCCGCTTACCGCATTGATGATGGCGGAGATTATTGAGGAGACCAACTGGCCGAAAGAGGCTTTCTCTGTGATCCCCTGTGATCGGAAAGCAGGACAGCAACTGGTTGAAGATGACCGAATTAAAATGATCTCCTTTACAGGCTCCCCTTCTGCTGGATGGTCGATAAAACGCGACTCCGGTAAAAAGAAGGTGGTTCTGGAGCTCGGTGGCAATGCCGGATTGATCATTGATCGCCGCATTGATGATTGGGACTGGTTGATCAACCGTGCGGTGATGGGCTCATTTTATCAATGCGGCCAGGTCTGCATCTCTGTTCAGAGAATTTTTGTCCATCAGGATGTGATCGGTAAGTTCCGTGCGCGCTTCAAAAAAGCCGCCGAAAAACTTGTATCTGGAGACCCCCTCGATCCTGGAACAACTTTAGGACCAATCATTGATCAAAACAACCGTGACCGTCTGCAATCCTGGGTGGATGAAGCCCTGGAGCAGGGCGCAAAGTTAATTACAGGCAATACAATCTCTCCAGGTGGTCAGGGGAATAATATGACCGCCACCATCTTAGAGGAGGTTGATCCTCAAGCCGCCATTGCCGCCGATGAAGCTTTTGGACCAGTGGTGACATTAAAGCCTGTGGCCACCATGCAAGAAGCCTTTGATGCAGTAAACAACTCCCGTTACGGTTTGCAGTGCGGCATCTTTACCCGCGACTTCTCCACCGTCATTAAAGCACTCGATGAGATCGAGGTGGGCGGTGTGATCCACAACGATGTCCCCTCTTTTCGGGTCGATAGCATGCCTTATGGCGGCGTTAAAGATTCCGGCCTAGGGCGCGAAGGGGTGCGCTACGCCATGAACGACATGCTCGAAGAGCGTGTGCTGGTTTATCAGGCATAAGTAACCCTCTCTTTTGTGCTGTCAAAAAAACGTGGGTTGATCTAAAAAATCTATTTTTAAGATCAACCCATTCAACACGCAAACTTTCAAATGACGCCTCCTCATGCCAATATTCTCTCCAGCAATAATCCCCACCACATAACGCATAACACGGCAACAAAACTTAAGCTAACTTTTTCCTCATCCATATTAAGACCAGGAAAAAAGAGCGCAAAACCAGGTTTTCCCGCAAATACATTGCCTGTTCAATTCATCTCTGGTAACCTAAGAAAAGATCCTTGAACTCAACTTAAAAAATGGTTAAATGCTTTAAAAGTCGCTTTTCTTCTCTTTAAAATAGACCAAAAGCCATTTTAAGAAGGGGATGTTTTGCCATGCATAGAAAAATATGGTCACACTAACGCGCCTTCCTTAATCTCCATAAAATATTATAAAAATTATAATTAACTGTAATTTATATTATAAAATACGCTCTTATCCTAGGAAAGAATATGCTCGCCCGTGTCATCTCAATTGCCCTGGATGGTGTACAAGCACAGCCCGTAGAAGTGGAAGTCGATCTCGGTCGCGGCCTTCCCGCGCTCAATATTGTCGGACTGGCAGAAGGCGCCGTACGTGAAGCCAAAGACCGCGTTCGTGCCGCGATGAATAACTCCGGCTTCTCTCTCCCCACAAGAAGAATCACCATCAATCTGGCACCTGCCGATCTGCCTAAAGGGGGCAGTGGCTATGATCTTCCCATGGCTTTAGGACTGCTTGCGGCCGCCCAAATCATCCCTGAGGAGTCGATCAAACAAAAGGTCTTCTTAAGCGAACTCTCCTTAGATGGCCGCTTAAAACCCGTCCCCGGATGCCTTCCGGCGGCGCTTTTTGCCCGAAAACATCACGCCACAGAGATTATTGTTCCGCCCAGAAATGCCGATGAAGCCGCCCTGGCACCAGATGTGACCGTGGTTGCCCCAAAAACACTCTTAGAGTTGGTTCGTCACCTGCGCGGTGAAGCCGTTCTACCTGCGGTCCCAGTAACAGACTGGAGTCGTTGGCTCGATAAAGCCCAACAAAACTATCAAGATATGGCTGACGTTAAAGGGCAGGAGTATGCCAAAAGAGCCCTCGAAGTCGCCGCCGCCGGCGGACATAATATCATTATGAGCGGCCCGCCTGGCTCTGGAAAAACCTTCCTCTCCCGCTGCATGCCTGGCCTGCTTCCCGATATGACCTTAGAAGAGGCGCTGGAGGTCACCGCCATCTACTCTGTCGCAGGACAACTCACCCGCGAAAAGCCCATTGTCGGCAACCGACCATTCCGTTCACCACACCATACCGCCACCCGCGCTGCCCTCATTGGTGGCGGTTCCGGCAACACCCTACGCCCTGGAGAGGTTAGCCTGGCCCATCGCGGCATTCTTTTTCTTGATGAAATTCCTGAATTTGGCAGACCCTCCTTAGAGGTGATGCGTGAACCCTTGGAGGGGAAGGAGGTCACCATCTCCCGCGCCGCCAGAACCACCCGATTTCCCGCACACTTTCAACTAATTGCCGCCTGCAACCCCTGCCCTTGCGGCCATTTGGGAAATCCCTTCCACCCCTGTAGCTGTAGCCAGGTTAAAATTGAGCGCTACCGCGCCCGTCTATCAGGCCCCTTGATGGATCGCATCGATCTCCATGTGGAAGTTCCCCCAGTTCCCTTTGAAAAATTGGTAGGGATGGCCTCAGGAGAGTCCACAGAGATTGTTCGTCATCGTGTCATCCAATCCAGAGCAGTGCAGTATCGCCGCAATGGCTCAAACCTACTGAATCGCGATCTGGAAGGACGAAAACTGGATCAGTTTACAAAACTGGGCGAAACGGAACAAAACCTACTCCTACAAGCCAGCCAACGCTTAAACTTCTCCGCCCGCGCCTATCATCGCATCCTAAGAGTTGCCAGAACCATCGCAGATCTGGATAATAAGAAGCGTATCGAAGTCGCCCACCTCTCAGAAGCCATTCAATACCGGGTTGGTGGACGCTTTTTTGGTGGAGAGCAGTAGCGCCCTTAAAGAGAACCTATGAATGATCTCAACACATCAGATAGTGAAGAAAATTTTCTCCAAAACTACAATATCAAAGATTATGACACACCACTCACCACAGTGGATATCTGCATCTTCACCATCCAGCAAGATAGACTGCACGTACTCTTAGTACAAAGAGGAGAGCACCCCCATAAAAATCAGTGGGCTCTTCCGGGCGGCTTTATTCAGATCAAAAGAGACCACACCTTAGAAGATGCCGCCAAACGCAAACTTTTTGAAGAGACCGGGGTGCACTCCCCCTACTTAGAGCAAGTTGAGACCATCGGAAACAGCCAGCGCGATCCCAGAGGCTGGTCGATTACAGTGGTCTATTTTGCATTGATCAACAGCCAGAATGTGATACTGCAACACGGCCCAGATACCCTGCTGGCAATGTGGCACCCTTTAGCGTTGAATAAAAAAAGAGGGCTCAAATTTCCCTTGGCCTTTGATCATAACCAACTTCTTCAGAGTGCCATTGAACGCGTTCAACGCAAAGCCTCCTACACAGCACTACCTGTCTATCTGATGGAAGAGGCATTTACCTTTTCAGAGTTGCAACGGGTCTTTGAGATCGTGCTGCAAAGAAAGATCGAGAAAAGCGCTTTTCGACGCCGCATACAGGAGGCGGATGTGATCCGTGCCATTCCCGGAGAAAAACGCTTGGGCAGTAACCGACCCGCGCAACTCTACAGCAAGATTGATCACACCCCCATGTACTACTTCTCCCGCGATCTTAAAGGGCGGCCTTTAGAGTAATTTTTAAAACTGATCCAAAGCCTCTGAGACCCGCTTTAACACCTCAGGCCAATCACCAGCTGTTTTTTGACGGAAGAGTCGCATGCTGGGATACCAGTCATATCCTTCTGTATCCAACCCCCAACGCCAATCAGGGCTATGGTTAAGCAGCGCCCAGACAGGTTTTCCCATGGCGCCTGCCAGATGAATAATCGAGGTATCTGTGGAGATGAGAAGATCAAGATTCTCAAGCAGTGCGGCGGTTTCACCAAAGTGGTTCAACGCTTTACCAAGATCGGTAACCTGTCCTGGCAAAAGACGCTCCAACTCTTGACGTCGATCCCCCACCTGAAGGGAGTACGCTTCCACATCTTCGCGCTCAATTAGCGGTTTAAAAACCTCAACACTCGCCATGGAGCGGTGGTTATCCTTATAATAAGAGGGGCTTCCCGCCCAGACAAAACCAATACGCTTACGATCTGTTCGATCACCTAATTTCTTTTTCCACTGCAGAACCCGCGTCTCCTCCGCCTTCAGATAAGGATCGTTGATTTCAGAAATACGGCACTCCATCTTCAACAGGCGTTGAAGACAGAGCAGCGGAATATAGTAATCACTCTCAGGAAGGGGCTTTTTCTCATCAGAAATAATCACCCTTGAGACGCCGGGTATATTTTTCACCAACATACTTAACGCTCTAGGGGCTTCAACCAGAAGTTCCTGACACTGTTTAGCAACAGCAGGGAGAAAACGATAGAACTGAAGCATATCACCATAGCCCTGCTCTTTGACCACAAGCAGACGTTTCCCTTTAAGCGACTCTCCCTGCCACTGGGGTTGATTGAGCTTTGGTAAGCGGGTGGGAAAGTTTTTGCACTTCCACCTTGTTGCATACTCACGCCACCCCTCCTCAAACTGTCGCAACCGAATCAATGAGAGCGAACGGTTATAGCGCGCATCAATATATTCAGGATCAATACGCAATGCCCGTTCAAACGAAGCCAACGCCTGAGGCATCCGGCTCATGAGAAAATAGAGGATACCCAGATTGGTCAATGCAGCGCACGCGTTGGGATTAATCTTAAGACTTCGGTTAAAAGCTTTTTCTGCCTTTTCATAATGATCCAACTCCATCAACGCGGTCGCCTGATTACTATGGGCTGTTGCGGATTCAGGCTGAATTTTCAATAGACGATCAATAATCTTCAGCGATTCTTTAGGGCGATTAAGAAAAATCAGTGTATTAGAGAGGTTATTCAGCGCATCAGGATGATCCGGTTGAATCTGGAGTGCACGCCGAAGATGTTTTTCAGCCTCTTCCAGACGTCCCACCTTATGCAACAGATAGCCCTGATTAATCAGAGCCATCAGGTTATCCGGCTCCAACCTTAACAGGCGCTCATGCGCCTCAACACTCTCTTGTATGCGCGGCGTTTTCACTAGAAGCACACAGAGCGCCTGGAGTGCCTGCGCATAGTCCGGTTGACATGCCACCGCCTGCTTTAAGCTATCAATTGCTTCATCCAGACGCCCCAAAGCCTCCAATGCACCACTTAAATTCCGCAATGCTGGCGCAAAGTCAGGATTGATCTTCAGAGCCGCCTGAGCAGCAGCCACCGCCTCTTCATTTTTCCCTTGCGTCACAAAAGCAACACAGATATTGCTATACGCCTCCTCCGATTGGGGATAGATCTGTAGAACCTTCTGATAACCTTCAAAAGCGCTTGCGAGATGGCCTTCCCGATGCTGCTGGATCGCTTGATCCATAATATTCTGCGCCTCAAAGGGAAGCGGATAGAGCGGTCTGAATTCGGGTTCTCTCCTTACAGCGGTATACTCCTCTTCGATATCTTTGAGGATCACCACCTCAATCTGATTCCAGGTCTCACTTAAACGGTGTGAAGCCGGGGAGTTTTCAGAGAGAAACCAGCCTAACTTCTCTAAGCGAAGAATCTCCCCTGTGGGTAGCGCCTGACGCAGCAATGCAAGCAGATCAAAACAGCTCACCTGATCGGCCTTATCTGCATTCAAGGTAAAAAAACGTTGCCCCAGATGCGCTTCAGAGGCATGCAGAAGCAACGCCCCGCCAGGTCTGAGGCGAGAGAACCAGTTCTCTAGAAGGGTTTGTGGCGCACGATGGTTTTCCAGCAGATGATGAATAAAAATAAGGTCAAAAGGCCCTTGCGTGAGCAGCGGCGATTGCAACTCTCGCTCTCCAATCGACTCAAAATAGACGTTCTTAATCCGTGGAAATAACGTAGAGATCGGCGCAAGAAGCGAAGAACCTGAAGTAAGTTCAAGAACTTCTCCACTAAAAAGCCGCCCCATAAAGAGCGTATCGGAGAGAAAACGCTGGAGTGCAGCACCATGATCTTTTGAAGTCAGATCCACTTTTGGCGGAGGATGGGAGGTTCCTAACATCTTTTCTGCTTACCCAAAAAAAAGAGGGAATCGTTTCTGGAAGTATCCTAAACGATTCCCTCAATAATAGCTATTGCTCTATTTTTTTCCCACCAAAGCATCCCCTCAATAGAGCGGAATGCGCTGAGAGAAAGTGAACATCATGATAAATGGAAGAAGCGCCAGAACCACCAATCCGATCACCAAAATTCCCCAACCTAAAAAGCGCGCCCAAAGCTCTCGCATCCGCTCTGAGAAAACACTCCGTGCAACGGCTGTATCCATCCCTGCTCGCCCACCACCATCCTGTGAAACGCGCATGTCACCGTCCATTATGCACCCCCCTCAATATAAAACGGTTCTTCCGCTGCTCAAAAACAGTAAAACTAAAAACAGGCGTTCTAAAAGCGTATGCCTTCGACAATAAAACAACGCTCCCGCTGATCAAAAATGCCACAACCCAGATCAGAAAATTGACGATTAAAACGTGCCATGAAAATTCCTCCACTTTAATGTTTATAAGTATAAAAAAACAGACCTACTCAAGTTCACCAACCATCATTTCGTGGAGTTCACAAGCCACACACCATTCAGCAATCCCTTCGATAACAAAACGGCGGGATTCCACATCAAAGATACCAAAGCCAATTTCAGAAAATTGAATTTCGAAACGTTGCATGAATGTCTCCTCAATGTTTTTTAGATTTTGTGAATATTCGAATTTGTTAAAATAAGAATATGAGAATTTTCTAATAAACTCAAGAAAAAAATTCTATTGTCAATCACTTTTTTTTATCATCATGAAAAGAATAAATTATATCAATCACATAAAGCCATCCCCTTTTAATCTTCCGACTCTTTTTTATCTATCCAATAAAAACACCTCCATGGTTTTCACCAAAGAGGTATTTTTAAAATCACCAAACCATTCAATACCAATCTAAGAGAAAAATGGCTGACCAAAGATCCAACTTTCAGGATCGTTATCCTCTTCCAAAAGTTGATCAGCATACTCTAACGCATTGGGGTCAAATATAAAATCATTAAAGCGGTTATGGATAATATGATCGATCCAAGAGGAACGCATTCCTGTTTCACGGCTAACCACAACTTGCGCAACATTAATCGTCACCTGCGTACCATCTTCTTCCTCATAGATCATCTGCATCTGGGACGCTTCTGCTCTGGAGAGTCCATAGGTTTCTCCCAATCCAGTCAAATTTCCCTCCTGTAAAAACCGCTCAATAGGACTTTGGTGCGTTTCAAGAAAATGCTCGATCATTCTTTGCAGTTTTGCAAAAAGTTCCTCCACCTGGACGATCTTATCCGCAAAATGATCAGGGATCGCCCCGCCCTGATTTTGCTGATAGGAAGCCTCGCCCAAACCTGGCGATACGACCATGCGAGGCAACGTGCCTGTTCCTGTTGTGTTAAAACCTTTTAAACGCGCTTCATGGAGAAGGTAGGATCTGTCATCTGTTCGCGTTTCCGATTGACCAACAGTCTGTTCAGGAAGAGGCGTCGCCAACTCATCATCAAGCATTGTGCAAAAAGGACAGCCCTCTTTTTCATCTGTTTTTGCAATGCTTACCGTCGCATTTTCTATTCTGGAAACTTCAACGTGTACAAGTTTATCCATGATCTTTTGCTCCTTTAAAAGAAGATTTTAGGCAGGCGGTCTCTTATTCTCAAGAGTTATACCATATTATCAAACAAGAAATTCTACATAAACATATGTTTTTCTGCACTTAAGCCAGCCATCCATCCACTACTGTTTTGTTTTAGTAAAACAGCACATCAACCATACTTTTATTGTTTAACTATACACGCCCATCTCTTGTCACACAAATACTACAGCGCGTTAAAAACAAAAAAACCGGCAAAGTTTTCCTACCCTTTTTGCCGGCTTTCCTGTTCGTCTAAGATGTAGAAAAACTAATCTCCAAAAACCTCAGCGATCAAGGCATCCAGATCAAGATCGGGTTCCTGGGTGGGGGGTTCATACTCTTTGATCATCATAAAGAGCTTTCTCATGAGCAAAAATTCATCAATATTCGAGATCTCTAAGCCACACATGGAGACCGGTTTATTCGCACCGTTTCTGACGCGGGCATTATAACAGATACGACCATAGCAGTTGATGGTAGTGGCAAGCTCTTTCATGGTGGGTTTGATTGCAACATGGATACGCTCCCCCTTAGCCAGATCTTCACGCAACTCATCAGCCATGAAGCAGATCCCCTCCATATGAATATCTTTTAAAATGCCGTTAACAGATTTATGATGACCACGTGGTTCAATATAAATTTTACAAGCCAGTTCATCGAAAATGGGGTAGCGATAACTGCTACGGCGGGAGTGAACCTGAAGAACCTGGGGATAGCTGACACAGATCAATGGAATGCTGTCGTGGGTGATCACACTGATAAAATTAACTTTACACTCTACAGCAAGCGTATTTATGATAAATTGCAGATTAACTCTGCTGGACTGTCTTATTTTCAGGTTTCCTGTGGGGGGTTCCATGCTGTGGAGAAGAAGAACACCAGGCTGAATGGGCTCCTGACACTCTTTTCTGGGATGGTAGAGATGGGAGAGAAATGCCTCTTTGCGGTGATCAAGGGAGATCTCCAGCGTGGTTTCCTGGCGTACAGCGTAGTTGACAACGCGCTGTATATCCTCCTGTTCAATGAGCAGGTCTTTATCCTGGAGGAGCTTTAAGAGTTTCTCTTCTTCCGCGGACATAAATTGTCCTCAATGGTCTAAAAGTGTAACAAAAATCTGCAAGTGTTGGGATGTTCGAAAAAGCGATAAATCCTTAAAGATATATTGTGGTTGTCTTTGTTGAGAGAACACTTACACACCTATAATTTCTATACCATGTTTTTTAATTAACAGCAACACTATTAAACCACGCCAACCCGCCTGAAAGAGAAGGGATATTCTTTAAAAAGGTCCAGGAATGCGGCATTTAATGCGGGTAGAATGCCACTTGGTCGCTATTTTTGAAGTGTAAAAATTGTTTCAATTTTTCTCATTTTTTTATCTTGGCGATCTATGAATCCAGATCTATTCGCCAAAAAAGAGAGGAAGTCCTTGATCCATTCGCTGTTTATTCCAAGGGTCAATTTTTTCTAAAACCCGTTTTAAGAGCCTAAACCAATCTTTATCGGTACCATCAATTGTTCGTCTAATCCAGAAAGAACCCGCTGTCATCGCTTCATAACCATCATACCCCTCTTTCTCCAGCTTATGGGCTACTTCAAAAAACTCTTCGTAGGGGTAGTTTCCAAAGGCTTTGGGATCCGTATTTTTTTCAGAGATCTGCTGTTGGTATTTTTTAATAATGGCTTCGATGCGATCACGATTCTTCTCTTTAAAAAAAATTTTATATACAGCATAGTAGGCGTGTGCAATGCGGGCCAAGTGCTGTTGATAAAACCCTTCAACTCTATCCCTTAAGAGCGTATGATTTAAAATCTGATTAAAGAGCACCTCTAAACGGAGAATAAACGGGCGGTTATGGTAGCCAAACGTCTGGGAGAAAAAATTAATTTCACCGCCCATATGGGGACCATGCACATAGAGCGGAAGACCAACCAGAGGTTCAAGCAGTCCAGGACGAAAACCAAAACGAAGATAAAGACCACGCAAGCCCTGCTCCGGTAACCAGGTGAGCCGACGCTCCTCTACATTTATATCATGCTCTAGAGCAAAAACACCACGCTCGCTCTGCTCAATAAAGTTTTTTAGCATCCGCTCCTGTTGCGGTTCTTTATAACTCTCTGCAATCCCGGCTACAAAAATCCCGACAATCAAAAGCGTGATTGAGATCATCTTAAAGCGTGTTCGGGATGATGCAGACATTTTTAACCAATTGACGTTTTTATTCATTCTCATCACGCGCTCTTCTTCAGGTAAAAAAAAATGGTCTCTCATTAAAGGGGTAGAGAGACCAGGATGGCGAAACAAACTATTTTTTACGCGATTTTCTTCTTTTCTGCCGTTTACGATCTTTTTGTCGTTTATGCGCCTTAGGGGAGACACCAAAAACAATCAGAGCGACTTCATCGAAGTGTTGAACAAAGTGGATGGTAAAACCCTCACGGATATAATCGGGAACCTCCTCATAATCTTTACGACAAGCTAAAGGCAGAATAAGCTCCTTTATCCCCACACGGCGTGCTGCAATCACCTTCTCCCGAATACCGCCCACCGCAAGCACCTGACCTGTAAGGGTAATCTCACCGGTCATCGCCAGACGGCGTGGTATCGCCTGATTACGGGCTAAAGAGAGCAGTGCGATGGACATGGTGACGCCCGCAGAAGGTCCATCTTTAGGCGTAGCGCCCTCAGGCACATGAAGATGGACGCCAGACTCTAAAATATCGGCATCCCCATCAAAGCGCTGGCAATGCGCAGTGGTGAAGCTAAAGGCGATCTGGGCGGACTCTTTCATCACATCCCCCAAATGGCCGGTCAATGTGATTCCTGGCTTCTCTGAAGGGGTTTGAATCGCCTCCACATCCAGGGTAGCGCCCCCCATGGCTGTCCAAGCTAAACCGGTCACAATCCCCACCCCTGTGAGGGGTTGTTCATCACGGAAGTCAGGCTTGCCAAGAAAAGTCTCCACCTGATTAGGGAGGACTTTTATAGGAGGCTTCGCACTCTTCTCAAGAAGTTTAACCGCCGCCTTACGCGCAATAGCACCAATTTTCTGCTCCAGACGACGCACACCGGCTTCACGGGCATATTTATCCACAATAACCCGCAAGGCTTTATCGGTGATAGAGAGCTTTTCATCGGATAAACCGTTCTTCTCTAACTGTTTAGGTAAAAGATGATTGCGGGCAATCTTAACCTTCTCTTCAGCGATATAGCCAGAGAGGCGAATGGTCTCCATTCGATCCAACAGGGGACGGGGGATGGTATCGAGCTGATTGGCCGTACAGATAAAGAGCACCTTGCTAAGATCAAAGCGCACATCCAGATAGTGATCAAGAAAGTCGACATTCTGCTCAGGATCAAGAACCTCCAGCAACGCAGATGCGGGATCCCCCTGATAGCTGGCGCCAATTTTATCCACCTCATCAAGCATGATAATGGGGTTGGATACTTTTGTATGCCGAATCGCTTGGATAAATTTACCCGGCATCGCCCCCACATAGGTGCGACGATGCCCCTTAATCTCCGCTTCATCGCGCATACCACCGACAGAGAAGCGATAGAACTCCCGATCCACGGCTCTTGCCACAGAGCGACCGATGGAGGTTTTTCCCACACCAGGTGGACCAACCAGAAGAATGATGGAGCCACCAATCTCCCCCTTCATCTGTCCCACAGCGAGAAACTCAAGGATGCGCTCTTTCACATCCTCCAGACCATCGTGGTCTTCATCGAGAATTTTCCTGGCGCGAGGAAGGTCAAGTTGATCCTCAGAGGTCACCCCCCAAGGCAGGATGGTGAGCCAGTCCACATAGTTGCGGGTAACACCATACTCTGAGGATCCGGTCTCAAGCATGGAGAGTTTATCCATCTCCTCACTAATGCGCTGTTCCGCCTCTTCAGGAAGCGTCAATTTCTCCAGGCGCTCTTTAAACTTATCCTGATCAGCCGTACGGTCATCTTTGGTAATCCCCAGCTCTTTTTGAATCTCTTTGAGTTGTTCACGCAAGAAGAACTGCCGCTGATGCTCAGAGATGCCATCCTCAACCTGTTTGGAGATTTTATCCTGCAACTTAACCAGTTCCAGCTCTTTCTTTAAAAGACTGAGCACCTTCTCCAGACGCTCTTGAATATCCAGCGTCTCAAGAACATCCTGCAACTCCTCCCGACTGGAACTGGTGAGTGAGGCGACAAAATCAGCAAGCCGATCCGGTTCGCTGAAGTTATGGCGAGAGAGAAAAAGCTTCACCTGCTCCTGGTAGAGCGAATCATATTTTAAGATATCTTTTAAGGTGTTGATCACCGCCATAGTAAAGGGCTTAATCGCCTCTGGCGTATGATCTGAAGCGGGATTGATATGCTCAACTACCGCTTCTAAGGGTGGAGGCCCTTCGATCACCTCAGTAATCTGAAAGCGGGATATCCCTTCAGCCAACAGTTTAATCTGGTGGTCATTCTCATTGATTGCCGCCTCCATAATGCGAGCAACCGTGCCCACCTTATAGAGTTTCTCAGGATTGAAGACCTCTTTGCCATCCTCGGCATGGCTGAGAATGATACCAAAAACTTTTCCTGGAGAGTCGAGCGCTTTTTTGATCGTTTCAAAGTAGGGCGAGCCTTCAACCTGGATCGGTGTGAGCATACCAGGAAAGAAGGGACGCCCCCCTAAAGGATAGAGCGGTAGCTTGACAGGAAGCACATCTTCGATGCGGGCGGGCGGCGCTCCAGACGCTGTATCCGAAGGCTGCGCACCGTTTTCGCCCTCCTCGATAACCGCTTCGATAACCTCTTCTTCTGGGGGATCATTCTTGTGGGACATGGTCTTTGCGTATCCTAAAAAAAATGTCTGTTCTTCGGAATATGCGGCTTGTTGAAAGAGAATGCAAGAGTCAATTCAGGGAATAGATAAAAAAAGATGATACTCAAAAATAGAGCTATGATTCCACGGTGGGAAGGCTTAGAGGAACCGTAAATGTAAACGTCGCGCCTCTCCCCTCTTCACTCTCCACCCAGATCTCACCACCATGCATCTCAATAAAGCGCTTTGATATCGTCAATCCCAATCCAGTGCCACCCACTTTTTTGGTGGAGGAAGCGTCGGCCTGACTGAAAAGATCAAAGATGGTGTCACACTGCGTTTCACTGATACCACAGCCCGTATCTGAAACAGAAAAAACAGCCCTATTATCTTTACTTTGCAAGGTGATCGCAATCCTCCCCTGCTCGGTAAACTTAATGGCATTGCCTAAAAGATTGATTAAAACCTGCTCTACTCTTTTCGCTTCCGCCATAATCATGAGTTTTTCAGGGACATCACTGGTTAAGGTAAGATTTTTATCCTTGATTAAATTCTGTACCGATTCGGTGGCCTGATGAACAATCAGAGAAGCATCTTCTGGCTTGGGAGAGAAAATCATTTTCCCAGCTTCAATCTTTGAGAAGTCAAGGACATCGTTCACTAAAGAGAGAAGGCGCTCACTGTTACGGATCGCCGTATCAATAAGACTGGATACCTTTTTAGGGATCGCTCCCACAACACCACCCTGGATCAGCTTTAAACTGCCAAGAATCGCCGTTAATGGGGTGCGCAACTCATGACTGACACTGGAGATAAACTCTGTTTTTGCCTGACTGGCCGCCTCAGCAATCTCTTTGGCCTTGCTAAGCGCCTCTGTTCTCTCCTGAACTCGTTTTTCAAGCCCCTCTTTTGCAGTATGAATCTCATTAAAACTAAGCGCGAGTTGTTGCGCCATGCCATGAAACACCCGCGCCAGTTGATGGGGTTCGATCAACGCACTCTG
Organism: Magnetococcales bacterium HHB-1; assembly: GCA_052043475.1. Classification (GTDB taxonomy): domain Bacteria; phylum Pseudomonadota; class Magnetococcia; order Magnetococcales; family JBQGBW01; genus JBQGBW01. The sequence continues at coordinate 14,133 of JBQGBW010000010.1, read as the reverse complement.
AAGCATCGCTATGGGCTGACCTGTTTTGATCTGTTTTGGAAGTTTCCGCGTGAGCCGCGATAAATTCTGGAGAGGACGGATCAGTTGACGACTGAAGAGCACCGATCCCAAAAGCGCAATAAAAACAAAAAGCGAAAGAATAATAAAGGCTTGAATCGCGGTTTGATGCAGCGTATTAATAATGGCTGCCGCCGGTTTCTCAACAATGATTGTGGTCAGCTTTTTAGATGCTGTCGTCATGTTATTAAAACGAGGCGCGCTTAAAGGGCGCTGAACGATGTAAGTCGCCCTCTTCCAGCGCTTCATGGCAGGGCCTTTCTTACTGGGAAGGTGCGCAAACAATCTTTTGGTAACAGGGATCAGATTATCTTTAGGCGCGGGTGAGAGCGTTACGCGGATATTCGCCGTTTTAAAGATCATATGATACTTCTTTAACTCAAGCGCCTTCTCTGCAACCGTGGCCGCAAAAACAAGCTCATTCTCCAGCGCTTTTTCTGCATTTTCCTTGATGGTACGGGTGTAGATCGCCGTAAGAACAATGGCTGTAATAAACAGCGCTGTCGCTAAAGTATTAAAGATAATCGTACCGATAGAGATCAATTTTTTCTCTCGCAAACCATCAACAATCATCAAAATAATGGCTGCTAAAAGGGCATTTAAAATCCCATTAACCGGCTGCTTAAGCGCAATAAGTCGCGCCTGAGACAGATCCATATCCATGGTCTGGTTATAAAAAAAGAGCACCAGAGGTGCCCCTAAAAAGAGCCAGTAAAGAATATCCGCCAGCGCCAACTGCTTAAGCGATGGCGAGAGGTGGCGCATGAGCAGTCCCACAACGAAACCTTCAATGGTGAAAATAATCGCAGCATAAGGATGCCCCCAGAGAAAAAAAGTAAACCCTCCGCCAATGGCTGCGATAAGTGTTCCAGGAATAACACCTAAACGCTGCACAGCAATAAGTGTGGCAATACTGCCAAAGATAAAGTTGACACCAAAGAAGAGCGTAATATTAAAATAGTTCCCTCCCACAGACAGAAGCGCTAAAACAGTAAATAAGAGGCTCTTTTTGGCAACGCTGAATGGATGCTCTGTCTTCTTCATGGAGAGAACCTTTCGTTTATTTTGAATCACTGCCTTTATGTTTAAATAAAACCAGCAAGCTTGGTGTAACAAACAGAGTTAACAGTGTCGCAAAACTCAAGCCACCAGCAATGGCTGTGGAGAGTTGGGTCCACCACTGGGTGGACGGTGCTCCAACCGTAAGCGTCCGATTTAGAAAATCAATATTTAATGCCAAAACCATCGGGATAAGCCCCAAAACCGTCGTGATCGCGGTTAATAGCACCGGTCTTAAACGCAGTTGGCCTGTAATCAGTGCGGCTTGAACCGGAGCCAAACCTTTACGACGCATCTCATTGAAGGTATCTATTAACACAATATTATTGTTAACAACAATGCCCGCCAAGGCGATAATACCCAGTCCCACCATCACGATACCAAAAGGTTGCTGCGTGATCAACAATCCTAAGAGAACACCCGCAGAGGAGAAAAGGATACCTGTTAAAACCAGAAAGGCTTGATATAAACTATTAAACTGTGTCACCAGAACCAGAGTCATGAGAAAAATTGCCACCATAAAAGCACGCGAGAGAAACGCACCGGTCTCTGCCTGCTGCTCCTCTTCGCCTTTAAAGGTTAAACGGATCTCTTTAGAAAATATCATCTTATCCAGCGCTTTTTGCAGTGCATTTTGACGCTCATCCACCAGCTTACCTTCAGCAACATTGGCTTGCAAAGTTAATGTCTGGCGTCCATCTACCCGTTTTCTAGTGCCTGTTTTTGCCGCTGGCGTCAGCGTGACAAAGTTAGATAAAGCAACCATCCCTTTTTCTGTGCGTATCTGCATGGAGGAGAGCGCATCAAGAACCTGCTGTTTTTTAGGATAACGGACACGGATATCCACCTCATCTTCCGCACCATCTGGACGATAGGTGATCACTGTAATCCCATCGGTGAGCAGTTGAACAGACTTTCCAATCAAGGCGATATCTGCACCATAACGGGCAGCAATCTGCCGATCGGTGGTGAGGCGCCACTCAATACCAGGTAAGGGACGATTATCTTCAAGATCGATAAAGCCACCCAGTTGCTGCATGGTTTCACGAACCTTCTCCACCGTAGAAAAGCGCGCACCTTCCTCACCACCACTGATTTGCAACTTAATCGGTTTACCCCCAGAAGGGCCTTGATCCGCTTTGAGAAACTCAAGGATCACTCCAGGAATATCCTGCGTCGCTTGACGCATGGCTTTAAGAATCGCACGGGCTTTACGACGCTGTTTCCAGTCTGCCAGTTTAAATTTGATCACGCCGATCACATCCTCAGCCATGCCACTATCGGAGCGCTCCAGCGTGCGACTGTAGAGGGATTGCAACTCAGGCCAGCCCAAAAGACGCGCCTCCACCTGCTTGACAATACGATCCTTCTCCGCCATGGAGAGATCACCACGGGCATGAATCTGCACCATCGCTGATTCTGGTTCCACATCCGGAAAGAACTCCACCCCCTTACCACCCACAGCATAAGCAAAGCCAATGGTTAGAACCACGATAATCGCTCCCAGCAGGGTTTTGGCTGGATGGAGCAAAAGAAGCGCTAAAATTTTGCCATAAAGCTTTGTCATCCTTCCTTTTGCAAGTTTTTCTTCGCTCTTAAGAGACCCTTCTGTCTTCTCCAACCGTTTTGCATCACACTTATTTTTAGAGAAAGTATACCCCAATACCGGAAGAAAGATTAACGCCATAAAGAGGGATGCAATCAAGCAGATCACCACGGTTATCGGCAGATATTTCATAAACTGACCGATCACTCCAGGCCAAAAGAGCAGTGGTAGAAAAACCACCAGCGTTGTTGCGGTTGAAGCGATGACCGGCCAGGACATTCTACCCGCCGCCTGAATATAAGCCTCACGTGAAGATCTCCCCTCAAAGATCAATCGGTCCGCCAGCTCAATCACCACAATGGCACCATCCACCAGCATCCCCACCACCAGAATCAGGCTGAACAGGACAACAATATTGAGCGTCATACCCATCTGGTGTAGAACAAAAATGCCTGTCAGAAAAGAGCCAGGAATGGCAATCCCCACCAACAGCGCTGAACGCGGTCCCATCGCGGCTAAAATGATCACCATCACCAGAATGATTGCACTCAAAACATTGTTCATCAAATCTTTGAGCATATCACGGATCTGGGTCGATTGATCTAGAATGTAAGTATAACGCAGCGTGGCGGGCCATTTTTTCTTATGCGCCTCCACCACCGCCTGCGCCTGGCTGATGGTCTCAATAATATTCGCCCCCACCCGCTTTTTAACCTCCAGAGCCAAAGCGGGCTGACCATTAACGCGGGCGATGCTTGAGGGATTTTTAAAGGTACGCCTTAAGGTGGCAATATCTCCCAAAGTCACCACCTGCTCCCCCACCACCTTAACAGGCATGGAGTACATATCTTGAGGGGTTTTCATCAGACCAGGAACCTTCATCACCAACCGACCATGGCCGGTATCCATCGCACCTGCGGCCACCAACTGATGGTTACGACTCACGGCACTCAAGACCGAGGCGAAGTCGATCTTATAGCTCTCAATCGCTAAAGGGTCGATGATAATCTCCATCAACTCCTCACGATCACCACCAATATCCACCTCTAAAACACCGGAGAGCGCCTCGATATCCTCTTTAAGCGCCTTCGCCAACTTAACCAGGGTTCGCTCAGGAATCGGCCCTGCCAAGCCAATGGAAAGCACAGGAAAGAGTGCCACATTGATCTCATGCACCTCTGGGGTATCCGTCTCTGAGGGAAGTTCAGCTTTCGCACGATCCACCTTCTCACGCACATCATCTAAAGCTTGTTTACTATCAAAGCCCGCATCAAACTCCAGCGTAACAGAGGCATGCCCCTCGCCGGCTTCTGAGCGCATCTCCTTCACCCCTTCGATGCTTTTTAACTCGGTCTCCATCGGTTGAACCAACATCCGTTCGGCATCTTCAGGGGATATGCCATCATGGCTCATGGAGACATAGATAATCGGGATCGCCACATCCGGGTCAGACTCTTTAGGGATCTCCTGATACGCAACAGCACCGGATATCAGCAGAAAAATAAGGATAAGCAGCGTGGTACGACGATGACTGATGGCCGACTTAATCAGCACTAACATCTAATTTTCGCTCCCAACAGCAATCACTTTGAAGCCCGCCTTAACAAAAGCATGGCCCTGAATAATCAGATTAAGCTGCTCCGGCAAACCCGCCACCCAGAGTCGTTTGGGCTCACTACGCACAATCTTTACAGGGTGGGTCACCACTCTGGCCTCACTATCGACACTTTTTATGATAATCTGTCCCGCACTATCCAGCCCTAAAATTGACGGGGTTACAGGGTGCGCTTTTTGGACCTGGAAAGGGAACTGCAACGTGGCGGAAAGACCACTGAAAGGCCTGTGCTCAGGATTTTTCACCTGCACCTCAATACGGAAACTGCGCGTTTCAGGATCGGCGGCCGCCGAGATATAGCTGATCGCCCCCTGCAACTTCTCACCATGAATCAGGGTTGCAGTCACTTTTTGCTTAAGCTTCAACTGCAATGCCGCCCGCTGGGGAACCTGGGCGGTAAGTAGCAGCGTATGATCATCCATCAGGGTGATCACATCATCTCCAGATTGAAGATAGGAGCCAAGCTCCACCTCACGATGATTAAGCACACCTGAGAAAGGGGCACGAATGGCCAGATTATCGATCTCCCACTGGATCTGTTTTAAACGCGCCTGTGCTGCCGCCATTTTCGCCTCCTCCGCTTTCAATTGACTCTCTGGAAGCAGTTTTTTCTTAGCCAATGCATAAGCTGCCTTAAAATCGTGCTTTTGTTGACGAATCATCGCCTTCGCCTCCTCCTGGCGGGCGAGACGATCCTGGGGCGAGAGTTGAATCAGGATCTCTCCCTTTAGAACACGTTCCCCTTTTTTCTTCGGCAGGGCGATCACACGACCAGCGGTTTCTGCTCGAAGCGTAACCACACGTCGCGGCTCCACCTGCCCCTGAACCGTAATCTCCTGAGCAATAGGCTTAGCCTGGGAGTACTGGGTGAGTACTTTCATCAGAGGCTGTTCGGCGGGCTCTTTTTTTTCTTGAGCAGGGTGCGGTTGAGACGCGGAGGGACCAGAAGCCATCCAACCGGTAAGACCGAGAAGAATGGCAGTGGCAGAGAGTAGAGAACGGTTCATGATAGACTCCAGGTCATTTCGTGACTGATAGTCACACATTCACGAAAAAAATAGGTGCGCCAGGTTAAACGCACCAAGAGGGATTTTTTTTACTCTGTTTTTGACTATTTATCTTTAAGCGCGCGCCTTGCCAGAAATACCTGCCAGCATAAACTGGCAGATCTGTTCTTGAAACTCTTTTTGCGTCATCTCATGATCGAGCAGTTGATAGCTCCGATTGCGGATCATGGATTGGGCCCCTTCAAAGGTGGCGTGCAACCCTAAAAGCAGAGAGTTAACCGGTGTCTCTGGAAACAGTCCCTGCCTCTGTCCGCTCTCAAGCAGTTTAATTAACACCGCTTTAAACTGATCGTGACAGCTTAAAAAGCGCTGACTCAACTCTTTGGGGAGACGGTTGAGCATTTCAGGACGGTCACAGTAGTTAGAGAGTTTCGCACCGACAGGATCACTAAAAAAATGTTCAAAAGCGAGATTAATCAACACCTTAAGGTCTTCGACAGGATTCTCAGACTCAGGCTGTTGATGAAAGCTCTGCAGTAACTGTTCCGAGAAGTCGAGTGAAATCCGCGCATAGAGCGCCTCTTTGCTGGGAAAGTGTTTATAAACAGTCCCTTTACCAATTTCTGTTTTTTTTGCAATATCCGCAACAGTGACGGATTCCCAGTGATCCTGATTAAAAAGATCGCGAGCAGCGATTAAAATGTCATTTTCACGGCGGACGAATTCACGCGCTTTGCGGGAGGAAGAAAGCATGATTCTCCTGATTAAGATAAAAAAACGACCAAAGGTCATGGTATGACCAATAGTCACACCATGTCAAGATTTTTTCAACCTTTCTCATACAATAAAAAAACAGCGAGAAGAGCGATCTTCCCGCTGTTTCCATAACGATAATTGCTGAGGATATCTTAGCAGAAGCCGCCGCCACCACTGCTGCTGGCACAGCCACCGGTGGGACTGGGGGTAAAGGAGTTACCACAACCACAGGAACTCGATGCGTTGGGATTTTTAATCACAAACTGTGCGCCAGAGAGGTCTTCCACAAAATCCACTTCCGCCCCTTTAAGAAAGTTAAGGGAAGCGGGATCAACCAGAACTCTGACACCATCTTCGGCTTCCACCAACAGATCTTGCTCCTCTTTGTTTTCATCGAAGGTGAAACCGTATTGAAAACCAGAACAGCCGCCTCCTGCGACAAAGATACGCAGCATCAGTTTGGGGTTGTTCTCATCTTTGATCAGCTTGGCCAGTTTTTGAACGGCGTTGTTGGTCAAGGTAATCATGTTGCCTCCAGAAGTTTAGCGTGTCGCATACTCTTTTTTAAGCTTATCGTGCGACAATAAAATTTAAACAAACACTCCGTTATGATCTCTATTTCAAGAGCAAAGAGCGTTTGGAATGTCGATTTGTTAAAGATAAGAGATCATCATAAGGAAAAGTTGTTGCCAAAGATATAAAAAAAATATCTTTTTTGTTGCGCCTCAAACTTCCTTTTTAAGGAAAAGTTTGCCGTGACAGCGGAAAAAAGGGCGATAATTTTAATAAAAAACCTTTGTAAAACAATAGCATATATAAAATGTTTTTAATGAAAAAGATCTAATAAAACAATCGATTGATTGTGATTTATGAAGCGGTATCCATGAATGGCACCCTTTCTGCTCTTATTAAAAATATAATTAAAGCAGACAAGACTTTCTGACTTTTCAGGAGATGATTGATGATCATTAAGCGTGCCGATATTACACGCCGGGAACGGGCCGCACAAATTATGGCCATAGGTCCAGAGCATCCCGATTATGAGCAGGCCTGGACAACAATGGCGAAGAGCAACGATCCAGCGATCAAGCATGCCTTAAGAGAGGCGTTAGAGCATCTCTGCGGTCCGATGCCCAAGCCAACAGGCTACAGTGAGGAGGGTGAACCCTACTGGCAGACCGATGTGATTGCGGACTATCTTAATATTGAGGAGTCTTTTGTGCAGGATGTTGCAGAAGAGGTTCTTGAGGAGTGGGAAGATACTTCTGGAGTGAAGCCTGTACGCGAACTGCATCTGTTGCAGTAAAAAGAGGATTCTTATGGGGGGTTTTAAGAATCTGTTCTTGAGATGTACTTACTTTAAATTTAAGTACATCTCGAAGATTTCTGAAAAGGATAGGTTTTTTTAAGTTGATCTGTTTTTAGGAAGAATCAGTTGACGCACTTTTTGGGTACTCCACTGCCCCAGAGCGGCTAACAATCCCATAAAGCAGACCACAGCAAACCAGGCGACTCCACCTGTCAGCAGTTCTGAGAATGTCATTTTCATAGGTACTAAGCCAAAACATTGATAGGGTGTTTAAAGGCCACACCCCACTCTTTATATGTAATTAACAAGACCACATAAAGCAGATATCTTTAAGTTTTTTTATCCCCTTCCATAAAATTTAAGTAGAGTGCATGCCATATTCACTCTTATCGTCTCTTAGGTAGAAGGGGATGATCTTTTTTTATCACGCCTGAACATCAAGGCCGTTGCGTGGTGTGCCGGACTCCGCGCTATTGGCTGGCGGTGCCGCATTGGCCTGTTGCTGACCATTTTTATGGGCTTCTTCCGCCTCACGAGTAACAGGACGCGGCGCGATTGATTGCAGTTGGGCCGCGCGTTGACTGGGTTGAGAAGTATCTAATACAACATCCATGATTCTATCCTTTTCAAAAATGATTCCATGCCTCCCCCATTAAAAAGAACCCCACAGCAAAAAAAGAGCCCTTAAAGAGACATTTGTGAAGAGACTATATCTTACCTATCGTATAAAATTCTAAAAGGATAAAAGAAAAAAAGCAATTTATTTTTTCAATAAAAACAACAATAAAAGTATGTTTATTAAAATCAGGGCACCAATGGGATCGGTTCATCAAACGTTTTATCGATCGGGCTGATCTCTGAGGAGACAATCAATTGAGGTTTGAAAAGGATTGGTTTCTTAGTAAAATCCACAGATCCAGTGCCCTGAACCTGTAGGCTTTTGGAGTGGAACTGAACCCGCTTTAGCGTGGTCTTTTTCTTACGCAAATTACCGCGCAGAAAAAAACGGTCAAAAATCAAGGTATCTCTTAAACGGGTTTTATTGAGTCCAGCCAACTTAAAAAGGCTCATCATAAAGGAGGCGGAATCATGAATCTTAGAGACTCCCATGATGCGGCCTTGATTAACCGTTAAGGAGAGATCGGCTTTAGCGTTATCCCAGAACGCTTGCAATGTATCGCCCTGAAGCGTTAATCCCGCTTTGCCAAAACTGACGCCTTCAAGAAAAAAGGGCAGTTTATTCTCTTTTGTAAACGTGAGCCCACAGGCAATCAGGTTGGAGAGGTTCACTTTTTTTATCTGCAAACGACTCGCCACCGCACTTTTACCCTCAAGGTTCATCTGTGCCTGACCATTCCAAAAGCTTTTACAGAGTTCTGTTTTCCAGGTCACGGTATGGGGATGCGGACCATAAGCAGGAATCCAGTGCAGTTGGAAGTTTTTAAGCGAAGGCCAGGGTTTTATCTGGATCTGGCGACTCCAGAATTGAAGTGGCAAGCCTGGGTTTGGGAGGTCTTCAGAAGAGAACCGCTTCTCCCAAGGAATTTCTGTCGCTTCGGTCTCTGCCGTACTGGATTGATGGTATTTAATATCAAGATGGCGCAGATCGATCTTTAAACCATGCATCCAGACCGTCTTTAAGGGTTCCGGCAGATTCCAAAGCGTCATATCACCTTTAATATCGATCTGATTTTGATCATCCATCGCCAGTTTAAGATCTATCCTCCCCTTCTTCCCCTTATGCCAGTGAATCTGACCATCGCCACGCCAGGAGAGCAGACGAAATTTTTTAATCGCCAGTTGGAACACGCTTTGCTGTACATTAAGAGGCCAGGCGAACTGTGAAACATTCAGATCAATGGTTCCGCCCTGGGGATCTTTCAGGGCGCCTTTAACTTTATGAATCAAGAAGTTTTTATCCCACTTAAGATCCAACTGTTTAAAGTGCGCGCTCCTAAGAAGATCTTTCAAGGGCTTTTTCTTAAGCTCAGTACTGTTTTTAAAGAAGCTTTGTGTCGCTTTAAGCTGCGCGCCCCAAAGCCACAGCGCGGCAAGATCGGGTTGAATGGATTGAATGCGCAGGCGGCCAGCCAAGCCATGCTCTGCCATATAACCATCTAAAGCAACCTTTTTTAGCTGAACACCAAAGATCTGGCCAACATTGGATTGCAGGCGCAGACGATTCGAGGCACGCCCTCCCTCACCAAAGATCACCTCTCCCAAGGGCCATTGTAGGAGCTTTTCATGTTTTTTATTTGACTTTTTCCACAAAAGCGCCAGATTTTTAACCGCTGTTTTTCCTGAGAAGCGCCAGGAGTCTGGGATAATCTGTCCCATTTCATCAAGCTTTAGTTTAAGCGCGATCTTCTGGATATCGCCCTCTCCAGTAAGCCGCAAATTCTTTAAAGCGATATCAGGAAAGTGTTCCTGCCAGAGTCGCGCAACTTTGGACCACTGAGGAAGCCAGGACCAGATTTGCTTCCCCAAAAGAGCGCCCTGTTTCATGGAGATATTCAGTTGCTGGCCACCTTTAATCGCAGCGAGATGCCCCGTCAGATGTTTAAGAGAAATCCCTTTGACCTGAAAGGATTTAAGCGTAAATGAGGCATCGCCGCCAATCACCGCTTCGGCTTTTAGATCCTGCAAGCGCCCTTCTGGAATCGCAGGCCAACCCACCCAGGCGTTTCTGGGAAGGTCTAAGTACGCTTTAGCCACATGGAGTTTCCAGGATCGGTTCTGGTGGATATTGAGGGAGACATCCTCAAAGTGCCCGTTGGGGATGGTCATCTTTTTGACGCGAAGATTCATCCCTTCTGCGTTAACCAGTGCCGAGAGTTGGTGCAGTTTTATAATTTTAAAAGGGAGTTGTTCAGCAATCTCTTTGGGAAGATCAGACCACGAAGAGAGCATGCGGGCCAGTCGTATCGGGTTCCCCTCCGCCTGATCAAAATAGATATCCATATTCAAAGGCGAGAGTGTATGAAGCGTCACCTTGCCACGGACTTTCAGGTGCAACTGATCCACATTAAAATATTTAACAAGCAACTCACTCCCCTTGCGAAACCGAAAAGGGATCTCCAGATGCGCATCCACCGCGACATGCTCTGGCTCTTTTTCCTCAATAACCTTTAATCTTTTATGGTGATTATCACCAAGAAGGGCAGGAACAATCCAGAAAAAAAACATCCCAAAAAGCCCTGTCAGCAAGAGACGCTTAAACCACCGAGCAAACCGGATAGAAGCCAGCTGTTTTTTCCCCGCCTGTTTTTTTTGGGATTCTGTCATACACTAGGATCTTCTTAAATATTAGAGCGCTCAAATGATAAAGATTACAAGCCTCAATGGTAACATACCCGCGTCCTCTTTGAAGGAGAAACAGCACTTTTAAGAAAACGCTTATGATAAGTATATTAAAAAATAACAAAAGCCTTTGCATCCTTTTTTTTTCCCGTTACAATAAAGCGCGCTGATCGAGATTGGCATGAAGTCTCTGTTTTAGTAGTGTTAATGATGTCACTTGCGCGTTACAAAAAAAATAAGCTCACCCCTTTTGACGGTTTGTTTAAGAAACAGATCTTTTTGAGCGTTTAGGTATTGTCATGTCTCTGTTAAGAATTCATCTCATCCTGATTTCTGTTCTTTTTTTTCTGCCAGGCCACATCGAAGCCAAGACAGAAGCCCAAGTGAGTTATCAGCGTACAGAAGTGCTCTCTATCCATGAACGAACCGTTGAGTTCGATGATCGTGTCAGCTACCTGATTCAAAGCGTCGAAGTGTTTATCACCAATGATGAAGGGACTCAAGAGAAGGTTGTCTTTGAATATCAGATCGATAAAAAAGACCTTGCGGAAGCGCGCGCACCACAACTAAAAGTGGGCGATACCATTGTGGTTGCACGATCCAATGGCGGTGAAGTTCAATTTTATGAGGTGTATCGCCTCCCTGAGATGGGAGGAATCTTGTTTGTTTTTCTTCTGGCCGTCGCCCTGGTTGGTCGTCTGAAAGGGTTGGGCGCGATTCTAGGGCTTTTTATCAGCATCACGATCATCTTTAAAGGCATTATTCCTGCCGTTATCTCTGGTGTAAATCCTCTCCTGGCCTTCTTCACAGGCTCTTTAGTGATTGCGATAGGAACTCTCTATCTTGCCCATGGTTTTACCCGCCGAACCACATTGGCATTGATCGGATTAATCTCCGCACTGATCTTAGGCGTCGCTTTTTCCTACTCCGCTGTTTTTTTACTGCAACTTAGCGGCACAGGAGGAGAAGCCGGACTCTATGTCGATTTTGGCATTCTTAAAAACTTAGATATGCGTGGCCTGCTTCTTGGCAGTATCATGTTGGGAACCTTAGGGGTGTTGGATGATGTCACCACCGCACAGGCGGCCGTGGTCGAGGAACTCTCCAAGGCCAACCCGGATCTTGACTCACGACAACTCTATAAGAGTGCGCTCTCCGTGGGCACAGAACATATCTCCAGTATGGTGAATACATTAGCTTTAGCCTATATCGGCGCCAGCCTGCCGCTCTTTATCATCGCCCTCTACGATGGCGTCCTTCCCGCCTGGATGATTGCCAACAGCGAATTTATGGAAGAAGAGATTTTACGCACGGTGGTGGGGAGCTTAACCATGGTGCTGGCCGTTCCTCTGACCACCTTTATGGCGGCAAGATATTATGGCCATAAAGGGGGCTTGGCGGCACGATTTTTCGCCTCTAAACCTGCTAAAAAAAACGAATCCTCCTAAAAGAAGTCTTCGATAAAAAGGCTTCTCCTCTTAAGAAGATCTGTACGCCCTTCCCATTTTTATCCATTCACGCTACACTGCGCTTAAGGTTTATCAACGTACCTTAAAAAATCTAAACCTTATATAAGTAACACAATAGGAATCCCTCAACAAAATTTTGGCTCTGTTATGATTACTCTTATCGATTATGGATCGGGCAACCTGCGATCTGTTGCCAAAGCATTGGAAAAGGTTGGCGGAAAAGTAGCCGTCTCCTCTAAAATAGAAAAAATCAGGCAGGCCGACCACCTTATCCTTCCTGGCGTGGGCGCTTTTGCAGACTGCTATGATAATCTGCAACAAGCCAAACTCATTGAGCCCATCCTTGAACATATCCAGTCAGGAAAACCCTTTCTGGGGATCTGTGTGGGCATGCAACTGCTCTTCAGTAAGAGCTATGAGTTTGGCCAGCATGAGGGGTTCGATCTCATCCCCGGCAAAGTTCTCGCCTTTGATCGATCCATGACCGACCCTGAAGATCAACAGCGACTCCTGAAGGTACCGCACATGGGGTGGAATCGGGTTTCACAAACAAAAGCGCATCCGCTCTGGCGATCGATTCCCGATAAAAGCCACTTCTACTTTGTTCACTCCTTCTTCTGCAAACCAGAAAAAGAGTCGCAGCAGGCGGGTTTGGCTGAGTATGGAATCCCCTTTGCCGCATCTGTCGCAAAAGAGAATATCTTTGCCACCCAGTTTCACCCAGAGAAGAGTCAAACCTTAGGGCTTCGTCTTCTGGAAAACTTTATCCACTGGAATCCATAACGTGATCATTATCCCTGCCATCGACCTCAAAGATGGTCAATGTGTACGCCTGTTTCAAGGCCGCATGGACCAGGATACCATCTACTCCGACGATCCCGTCGCCATGGCTGAAAAATGGCAGAAACAAGGCGCGGAACGTCTCCATCTCGTGGACTTAAACGGCGCTTTTGCTGGCGAACTGGTCAACGCTGATGTCATTAAAGCGATCTGTGGCGCGATCAACATCCCCATCCAGTTAGGAGGAGGGATTCGTACCATGGAGACAATCGAGCAACTTTTTGACTGGGGACTGCAAACCGTTATTTTAGGCACGGTGGCCTGCCGTGATCCTGAGTTTGTTGTAAAAGCCTGTCAAACGTTTCCCGGTCGCATCTCTGTGGGCATTGATGCACGCGATGGCCAGGTGGCCGTACGCGGATGGGCAGAGGTAACCGATATCGCAGACTGGAAACTCGCCCAACGCTTTGAAAATGCGGGCGTGAGCGAAATTATCCATACCGATATCCATCGCGATGGTGCACTCACCGGCCCAAATGTTAAAGCCACCCGTCGTCTGGCAGAGAAGATCAACATCCCTGTCATTGTCTCCGGCGGCGTCTCCTCGCTGGCGGATATTAAAAAGTCCTTAAAACATTCAGGCCCCTTTGATAACGGCAATGTACTCTCTGGCGTGATCACTGGACGCGCACTCTATGATGGCCGTCTCGATTTTCGCTCCGCACTTAAAGCGGCAAAAGCAAAACAATCGAAAAAAAAATAAAAGCGGCACTCTAATCAAGCCTCTTTTTTAAAACGACTCCACCTCCTTGGTCGAGTCGTTTTTTAATAGAACCTCTCCATATAGAGATAGAAGGTTTGAACAAAAAAACATATTCACAAAAAGACACGCCTTATGTCTAACAACCCTCAATAAAAACCATAGAGAACAACTTTTATCTTTTTTATTTTTTATATGTTGTGAAAAACAGTATAGCATGAAGGTAGTCCTCTTTTGATAAGGATTGACCATACTGATATAGTAGGAGAATCTTCAATTTAAAGTTTGGTGGGAGATTCCCTAATGCAATGCCCTAAGTGCTTTTCCAAAGCTATTGTCAAAAACGGTTTCATTCATAATGGTAAGCAAAATTACAAATGCAAAGAATGTGGCCGTCAATTTGTCCTACATCCGGAAAAGCAACCTATATCTGATAAGACTAAAGGATTGATAGATAGGTTATTGCTTGAAAGGC
>JBQGBW010000009.1:0-68002 GCA_052043475.1 Magnetococcales bacterium HHB-1 | reverse complement strand
AACCATCGCTCTGGCCAGCAAAGATAAATATATCATCGACCCCTTCATGAATAGCTTTATGGAACCACCATTTCAACCTTTCAATGAGATGGTAAATCAAACCTTTTTAGTCGATCCTTTAGGAAACTACATGATGCGTTACAGTAAGGATGAAACAGGTAAAGGAATCTTGCTGGATTTAAGACGCCTACTCAAATACAATCGTTTTTAAACTATAAAAAATGTAACCATGGAGCATAAACCAATGAACCGGCGCTGGAGTCTGCAACGACTACTCCCCCTTTTTCTCCTCAGCTTTTTGATTATCTTACCCTTACACGCGAAGAAGAAACCTCCTCTGCACCTCATTCCTGCCGAAGCCTGCGGCGAATGCCACCAGGCGATCTATAATCAATGGTCAGGCTCAATGCATGCCAACAGCACCGCCCTCAAAGACAAGGTGCATGCCGCCTTTTATGGTTTACTGATTGGTGATCCCACCAAAGAGGGAGTGAAGCATAAAAAATCAGGAAAATATCCGGTCTGCCTCAAATGTCACGCGCCCAATGCCGCCCGCGATGGCAAAACAAAACTCGACGCCAACCCAGCCTACGCCCAAGGTGTAAACTGTGTTGCCTGCCATACAATGCAAAGCTTTAAAGGCGTTAAAGGAGAGGATGGTAAGCTCAATTTAGGCGTCTCTGCTTATCACTTCTCCAAAAACCACCTGCAAGGGCCCTACGGCGCCTTCAATGGCACTGAAGATGCCACATCGCCTGGTTCAGGCTCCGATGAAAAATTTTCGAACAGCTTTCCACATCAAGCCAAGCCTGAACTGTTTCAAACCTCAAACGCCTGTTTAGGCTGTCATGAACAGCGGAAGAATGGCCACGGCGTTCCTGTCTGTGCAACAGGGCCTGAGCTTGCAAAAGCAGGCAGTAAAGTCACCTGCCAATCCTGCCATATGCCCATCAGCAACGGCTTTGCCGATCACTCCATGGGCGGCGGCCACTCACCGGCAATGCTTAAAAGAGGCATTGTACTCAGCGTAGAGGCGCAATCAGGAGAACAGGAGATCAAAGCCAAGGTTAAACTCCAGAATATCCTTCCCCACAACTATCCCACAGGCGCCCCTTTCCGTTATGTGACACTCACCTTGAGCGCCAAAGATAAACAGGGCAAGGTGATCTGGAAAAACTATCAGAAAAGCCCGTTTAAAGAGGACAAACAAGCGGTTCTCATGTTAAAACTGACAGGGAAAGATGGCAAGCCCGCACCGCCCCCCAAAGCGACCGCAATTAAAGGGGATAGCCGTTTAAAACCGCATGAGATCCGTATGCTGGATTATACCATTCCTAAAAAAGGTGTAACCCACTTAGAAGCCAGGCTCCATTATGGCCTTCTTCTTCCACCGATTGTGAAGAAGATGGATAAAAAACTTCCACCTGAAGCAAAAAAGCCTGTGTTGATCCAACGGTTTGAACTTCCGATTCAACCCTAATAACGATTATTGGACGATCTAAGCTTTCCATTTAACAACAAAAATGGTTGGATACTCCAACATTTCGCCTTTGGCGAGCAGGGACGCTCCGCTCCCTGCACCCTAGGCTGGGGAGGTATTGCATACCTCCCCAGACCCCACCGCATGAACCTTTACCCAAATCGCGCCCAGACCCCACCGCATGAACCTTTACCCAAATCACGCTCTGCTGCTAATGCGCTACTTCCTCCTACTGCTCATCATCCTACTCACCCTCTTCATCAGCTTCCCTCTTCTCTCCGCCACACCCCACCTCCACGGCCAAAACGCCAAAGATAACTGTAGCCAATGCCACGGCTGGCGTCCCTCAAACCCCAAACCCCGCCCCTTAAAAAAACCCCACAACCAATGGAAATTCACCTACAACCACGGCAATCAAAAATTCTGGTGCATGCAATGCCACCCCCCGGATGACTTAAGCCAACTAAAAACCACCAAAGAACCCGTCCCCTTCTCTCTAAGCTATAAAAACTGCCAACCCTGCCACGGAAAAAAAACAGCGGAGTTCCTTCGCGGCGTCCACGGTAAAAGAACCACCTCCTGGAGAGGAGAACGCCACATCGAACGCTGCCCCAGTTGCCATAACCCCCACAACCCAAAAATAGAAAAATTCTCCCCCTACACACCACCCTGGCTACAAAAATGAACACCCAACGCAGAAAACTGCTCAAAGGCATCGCAGGCGCTGGCGCCCTCTCCAGCATCGCAGGACTCACAATCACCGCAGATCAATCGGCAATCAAAGATACCATGGCGGCGTTTTTTCAAGACCACTACCGCCGCCTCTCCACTTTAGAAATCCAACAAGCCTTGGCCCGCATCGAACGCCAAGCCAAAAGAGATTATGGTATAAAACTGCACTGTAGAAATACACCACCACAAAAAGATGTCAGGTTTGGCTTCGCCATCGATTTAAGCCGCTGCAAAGGAACCCGGCGCTGCGTTGAGGCGTGCGTAGAAGAGAACAATTGCGACCGACAAGGAAGTAATGAAAACATCCGTGTCCTCTCACTCCCCCATGGAGAGTGGAATCTCAATCAGAGCAATCACCATTTTAAACCAGAAAAGGTTCCTGAAGAGAACACCACCTATCTCCCGATCCAATGTCAGCAGTGCAATGATCCCCCCTGCGTTCAGGCTTGTCCTGTAGAGGCCACCTGGCAAGAGCAGGATGGTATGGTGGTGGTGGATTATAACTGGTGCATTGGTTGTCGTTACTGCGCGGTATCCTGTCCCTATGGTGCCCGTCACTTTAACTGGCGCGACCCTGTAATCCCTAAAGAGCAGATCAATCCCGAAACCCACTACTTAGGCAATCGCCCCAGACCCCGTGGCGTTATGGAGAAGTGCACCTTCTGCATCCAGAGAACCCGATTGGGAAAACTCCCCGCCTGCCAGGAAAGCTGCCCCACAGGTGCACGCATTTTTGGTAACCTGCTCGATCCACAGAGTGAGATCCGCTACGTTTTAGAACATAAACCTGTGTTTATCCTTAAACAGGAGCAGAATACCCATCCTAAGTTCTGGTACTATTTTGATGTCTAACCCACCACCCAACAGAATAGATCATAAGAGAGAAGGCGTGAATATTCTGCTGATAATCGGTATGATCGCAGGTTTTATCGCTTATCTCTATCAAAGTTATCAAGGGCTTGAAGTCACCGGTTTAAGTGATTCTGTGGTATGGGGACTCTATATCGCCAACTTTACCTTCATGGTTGGCATCGCCGCCTCCAGCGTGATTGTGGTCATTTTAGCCGCACTCTATCATCAACAGATCATGCAGCCACTGCTGCCTTTCGCCAAAGTGATCGCCATCTCAGCGGTGAGCATGAGTCTCCTCTTTGTCTGGGTTGATCTAGGCCAGCCTTTAAAGGTGTGGCACGCCCTACCCTACTTAGGAACGCTTAACTTTCCTCGCTCTATCCTCGCCTGGGATATGGTGGCACTCACACTCTATCTTCTGATTAACCTCTATCTCTGGTATCACTTTTTAAAGCCTCAGAAGAAAAAAAACGTTCTCCATGACAGGCTGTTTCTCCTTTTAGTCATCCTCTCAGGCCTATCCATTCACACTATCACCGCATTTATGTTTGCAGGAAACCCTGCCCGGCCTTTCTGGTATACCGCCCTATTGGCGCCCCGCTTTATCGTCTCTGCATTCGCCAGTGGCAGTGCTCTGATTATCCTTCTGCTTCCCTACTTTAACCGACTGGATCATAAAATTGATCAATATAAGTTAAAAAACTTCTTCACAATCTTTTTAATCACCACACTCTGGATTCACCTCTATTTCTTAGGCTCTGAGCTTTTTGTTCACCTCTACCGCCACCATCACAGCGGTGAAGCACTGCACCACCTCCTCTCAACCGCCTCCCAATCGCTCTGGTTCTTAAGCGCCCTCATCCTCACCCTACTCGCACTCCTGATGCTCTCCATCCCTCAACTGCGCCAACAATCCTCCATTCATCGCGTCGCTCTGATCATCACAATAATCAGCTTATGGATGGAAAAAGGAATCGGTCTGCTCATTCCTGGTTTTATACCCACCCCCACAGGAGAATCACACCTCTTAGAATACATGCCCACAGCCATAGAGATCACCGTCTCTTTAGGCATACTCTCCTTTGGCTTTCTACTCTTTCTAAAAATGAACCAGATCACTGCACAATACTGGAACAAAAAAAGCGTCTAATTTTTGACTATACTTTTCTATTGTGACACATTAATATTTAAGATAAGAGATTATTTTTCATATAATAGTATTAGAAAAACAGGCATTTTAACCATCATGTCTTTTCCGCCCACCAACGCCCCTCTTGCCGAACGCATGCGCCCGACAACGCTCGAAGAGATTCTAGGGCAGGAAAAACTCACCCAACCCGGCGGCCTTCTTGAACAGGCGCTTAAAGCAAAAGCACTGCCCTCCATGATTTTATGGGGCCCTCCGGGATGCGGAAAAACAACACTGGCCCGCGTACTGGCCCAACAGAGCCTTCTCCCCTTCAAAGCACTCTCCGCTGTTTTTTCAGGCGTTAAAGATCTTCGTGCCGTAGCGACCCAAGCAAAAAAGGAACAACAAACGCTTGGCCAAGGCATCCTGCTCTTTATCGATGAGATTCACCGATTCAACAAAGGTCAACAGGATGCCCTCCTTCCCCAACTGGAGGATGGTGCCATTACCCTTATCGGCGCCACCACAGAGAACCCCTCCTTTGAACTCAATAATGCGCTACTCTCCCGCTGCCGTGTTTTCACTTTAGAAGCGCTCCAGGAGAATTCCCTTAGACAACTGCTTCATCGCGCCATAAAAGATAAAACAAAGGGGTATGGTAATCAATCCATCCACCTAGAAGAAGGTGTTTTAGAGAGAATCAGTCAACAAGCCACCGGAGATGCCCGTTATGCGCTCAATATTTTAGAGACATTGATCCAACTCTCTGAGAATAAAATAGCGCAGCAACAAAAATTGACCCAAGCCGATTTAGAGAAGAGTTATCAAAGCCGTGCCGCCCTCTATGATAAAGCCGGCGATGGCCACTACAATCTGATATCCGCCCTGCATAAATCGCTCAGAGGCTCTGATCCCGACGCCAGCCTCTACTGGCTGGCGCGCATGCTCAATGCAGGCGAAGAACCCCTCTATATTGCACGTCGCCTGGTCCGTTTTGCCTCAGAAGATATCGGCAATGCCGACCCCCAAGCCTTGGCACTGACATTGCAGGCAAAGGAGAGCTATCAATTTTTAGGCTCCCCCGAAGGAGAACTGGCCTTAGCTCAAGCGGTGGTCTACTTAGCCACTGCACCAAAAAGCAACAGCGTCTATCTCGCTTTTAAAAAGGTTCAGAAGGTTGCTAAAAAAAGCGGCCAGTTATCACCACCGAAAACCATTCTTAATGCGCCCACAACCCTGATGAAAAATCTTGGTTACAGCAAAGGTTATCTCTATCCCCATGATTACGAGGAGGGGTGTGTTAACCAGGACTATTTTCCTGAAAGTTTAACAGAACGACAGTTTTATCAGCCTGTAGAGCGAGGGTTTGAACGGGAGATTAGCCGACGCCTCAACTACTGGCAACGCTTAAAGAGAAAAAAGCAAGAAGAGTAAGAGAGAACACCATGAAACAACTCTTAGGCATTGCGCTTGGCGGCGCCTTGGGCGCACTAAGCCGCTACAGCGTCTCTATCGCCATGAAGCATCTATTTCCTGGCCACGCAATGCCCTGGGCCACATTGACGGTCAATGTGGTGGGCTCTTTTTTTATTGGCCTCTTAAGCCTGCTTCTTGTTGAAAAGTGGCCTGTCTCTGCGACAATACGTTTAGCCTTATTAACAGGATTTCTAGGTGCACTGACAACATTCTCAACATTCTCCTTAGAAACACTACAACTTTTACAGCGTGGCCAGATGGAGAGCGCCATTGTTAACATCATTTTAAACGTCACGCTCTCACTGCTTGCGGTCTGGAGCGGGTGGCAGTTGGGACGCTGGATGATCTAAGGATCATCATTTTTACTTTTATCAGCTTTTTAAACCGGGATTCTAAAACCTTGAGAACGCACACGATCATTGTCGGGCTGCTGTGGGCTTTAATCGCCCCTTCAACTGGAGTCGCAGAGAGCCTTCAAGAAGCGGTCGCTATCGCCATCTCCCAGCATGAGCGAATAAAAGCCGCGAAATACGACATGGACGCAGGAGATACGCGCATCAAGGAGAATTTAAAAGCAAGCTGGTTTCCCCAACTCCAAATCACCGGCATGTATGGCCGTGAGAAAACCATGAATCGCGCGGCCACCGCCAACCAGGACTATTACATGCGTGAGCTGGATATTTCTGTCACGCAACTGCTCTGGGATTTTGGCGCCGCCAACGCCTCACTCTCCGCTGTGGAACTTCAAAAAAAGCAACTTGAAGAGACACTGGTTCTCACCCAGCAAGCGCTCATTCTTGAGGCGGTAAGCGCTTATTATAATTTTAAACGCGCCATAAACACCTTAAAGCTGGCACGTCGATCAGAGAATAATATCAAGCGCCAGGCCGAGCTTGAGAATATCCGCGTGATTGAGGGCCATGGCTACTCAACAGATGTACTTCAAGCCAAAACCCAACTGGCGGGCGCCCAAGCCCGGCGCGTTCTTGCAGAAGGGGCACTGATTCAAGCAAAAAACCGTATTCGTGCGGTTTTCAAACGTGCACCAAGAGATATTGCCCTACTCAACACAGGAAAGGTTAAAAAGAAACAGCTCCCAAAAGATGTTAAAGAAGCGGTTCGTTTTGCCATAAAAATGAACCCTCAGATCAGAGCCGCGCAACTTCTGGTAGCCACCAACGAAAAGCTGGCAGAGAATGCTAAAGCGTCCGGATTCTTTCCCACCATCAGCGGTATCTTTGAGCATAAATCCAAAGATAGTGTCGCTGGAATTAAAGATCACCTCTCCGATCAACTACTCAAAGTTGAAGCCAGCCTCCCCCTCAACTTAGGGCTCTCTGCGCTGGAGACCTGGAAGGCCAGTAGGAAAGATGTGGCTGCGGCTAAAGAGCGTCTTAAAGATACCATTATTCAGATCGAAGAGCAGGTGCGTAACGCCTGGCAAAACTTAAATACCACCAAGGAGAATGCGCGCCTTCTCCATAATCAGGCCAGCATCGCGCTACGGTTTCTTCAACTGGCCCGCAAAGAGCGCAAATTAGGAAAACGCTCACTCCTGGATGTTCTTAACGGTGAGACCGCCTGGATCAATGCCCGAAGTGATGCAGAATCCGCTGAGTTCGATACCGTGATTGCCGCATTCACGCTCCTACAAACCATGGGAAAACTTAACCTGCAATCCATTCCTGAGGCAGAAAAAGCAACCAAAAAGTTTATTCCTACCAAAGTCATAAAAAAACTCTCATTAAAAAGAATAACATCAAAGATTGCTCCCCCAAAGAAAGCGATAGATACGCCAAAAAAGGGGCCTGGCTCAACAGAAGAAACGTCTAAGCAAGCCTCCCTTGAAAAGACACCGAAGCAGCCAAAGGTGACGCCCAGTTCAGCAGAAAAAGCGTCTGACCATACTAAAAAGCAAAAAAAAGTTCTCAATGATACAAAGAAGGAACTTAAAAAACAAAAAAAGGTGTCTGAATCAAAAAAAACGGCGCCAAATAGCACAAAAACAGCGCCTCCTGATACCCCAGAAGGAAGTGCGTTCAAAGATGACCTGCAAACAATCTCAGCCGGAGACTTCCCTGCCGATTGATTGTGACTTTTACAATAGGAATTTGTGCACGCCACGACGTATCAAAAAAATTCTTTACACAAAATCAGAAAGAGATTATTATACCAGAGAGAGTATATACTTATAGAGTCTATAACATACAAATATATAGAATACAAATGTCAAAAAAAACAGTCTCTCCCCCCTATCTCAAATTTTTCCCAATAACCTACCCACATCTACTCGCTCTTCTCCTCTCTTTTATCTTGCCATCGCCCGCCTTAAGCAAAGGAATCACCATCATCCAGTGCTGGGATGAACAGGGAAAGAGCTATATCAGTTCAACCCCCTGCCCCAAAAAACACCAAGCAAAAAAAGAGCCCGTAAACAAAACAATCCATCTCCCCCTCCACCCCAAAGGCTTACCCAAAAAACAGTACTGGATCGCCACGATCCTCAATGAAACTTTAAGCCTCTATTTTTTGATCGATACCGGTGCAAACGGCGTCAGCATTCCTAAAGATGTCTTTGAACATCTGGTTAAAAAGGGAAAAATCTCTCAAAAAGATTTTATCCGCATGGCCACATTCACCATTGCCGATGGGTCAAAAATAAAAGAGGCGATCTATCGGCTCAAAACACTCCAGATCGGGCCGATCACACTGAAAAATGTTCATGTCTCTGTCATGTCCAAAAAAGGGACAACACCTCTTTTAGGAACACCAATTCTCGAAGCCCTGGGAAGTTGGAAAATTGATATTCCTAAGAAAAGTTTAATTATTACCCAAAATGCAAATTCAAAACGCCAGTCCAACGTACGCACTGTGAATAACAACGACACCTCACAAGCGTGCATCATGCTCTATAGAAATTTTGCAACACATGTTAACGCCATCAAACGACTCGTTCGTTATCAGAAACAGGATCTCCAGAATGTGGAACGCCTGCAAGAGAGCGTAGAGAAGTCCGATCTGGAACTCTCTAAAAAATCAGAAAAAACCAACTTTTCTTCAAAAAGCAGCTACCGCCACTGGAAACGTCAGTTAAAAGAGTTTAATGCAGAGAAGGAGAACTTCTACAACCAAGTAGAACAATTCAGAAAAAATACCAACACAAGGCGCAACCTCTATTCACGTTACAGAAAAAAAGTCGTACGGCATGTCGAAGAGTACAATACAAGATGCCCTGGCAGGGCATTCCAAGACCACAACGGGCAGTGGCAAACCATGGTCGGTATCGCCATTCCTGACTTTGAATGAGTAATCTCTCTAATATAAGCGAACACCGCAAAAAATGCCTCATGCTTCATAGAGCATTCAGATAACAATTAACCTCAACAATACAAAAACAATACAAACCTGCAAAGATAATATGCGAAGGCTTTGACCAAGGCGAAAAAGCCATCCCCCCCCTCTCCCAAGATAGCCCCCCCTCAAATTGCTGTTGTCGCATTGGATAATCGGTGCTAAGATAAGAAACGTATGGTCTAACTTGGCAATACCCAGGACAGCCCTTCATCTTCTTTAAGTTGGTTTTAGATACGGATTAAGTGGCTCTGACACAAAATAAAGGAACCGGATATCAATGATCTCTATTGTCTGTCCTTTTTATAATGAATCCGCCATCATCGAAAAAGCAGTCCAACGCATGCTGCGCAACCTGGAGAGCTTGGAAGAACCATGGGAACTCATCGTTGTCAACGATGGCTCCAAAGATAACTCTAAAGAGATCGTCAGCAAAATTGCCGAACAGAACGCACGACTTCGCCTGGTCAGTTACGACCAGAACCAGGGACGCGGACACGCCTTACATACAGGGATTTTTCAGGCAAAAGGTGAGTTTATTATCACAACAGAGATCGACTGCTCCTGGGGAGATGATATTCCACACCGTTTAGCACAAGCCCTCAAAGAGACACCAGAAGCCGATATCGTCATCGCCTCCCCCAACCTCGATAAGGGGCGTTATGAAAATGTTCCCAAAAAAAGAGTCTGGCTCAGCCAGATGGGGAACCAGTTGATTCGCGCCAGTTTAGGCGTTCCGCTAACCATGTATACCGGCATGACCCGCGGCTATCGCCGCGATGCGATACGCAACCTCCCTCTAAGCGAAAAAGGAAAAGAGTTTCACCTTGAGGTGGTCAGCAAAGCACTCGCCTTTAACTACCACATCATCGAAATTCCTGCCATTCTTGCCTGGCAGGAGCATAAACTTCTGGCTGGCAATAAAACCCAACGTCAAAGCAAACCTAAGAAAATGGGTAAGATCATGCGTAGCCATGCCCTCTTTACCCTGGTATCCGCCCCCTTTCGCTATATCTTTCCAGCCAGCATTGCTCTGGCCCTACTGGGACTCGTCTTCTTCTTTGATGCCATCTATCGCCTTTTTCTCCCTACCCCCTCCATCTATGTACTCTTCACCGCCTTCTTTCTCTTTCTATTCGCTTTTCTTATCTTTATTGTCGGCGTGCTCACCTATCAGAACATCTCACTGAATAAAGAACTCTGGTGGATTCGACGCGAACTGCAAACGCTCCGCACAACATCAAAAAATCCCAAAGCTTAGGACTCTCATCTATGCGCGCGCGCCTCTTCTCACAAGAGAGTAGATCACGATTAGAATTCGTCATCCTGCTCCTATTGATTGCCGCTGCAATCGTTATCCTTCGCTTCGCAATCCAAACCTTCGATGCCGCGCCCCATATCGGTTGGGATGACTCCCTGGCCAATATCCCTGTCTACCTCTCCGAACATGGCCAATATGGCTTTCCACTCAACCCAGGGAGCGGAAGCTATAACACCGCTGTTCGTTTAACAGGGTTCTATACGTACGGCCCTTGGATATTCACAGCCAGCGCGGCACTCGACTTTATCTTTGGCACCTCCTACGGCATTTTACGCCTCATCCACCCTTTAAGTATCCTTGTCATCACTTTTGGCGGTTTCTTTTTCTGGCGGCGCCACGCCCTCTCTGCCGCCACATTTATGGCTCTGTCCATACTGTTTATCTATTGGCGCATCCACTCACCGATGTTCCGGCCAGATATCTTCAACCCTTTACTTATGCTGTTTGCCCTCATTTCCATCCAGAAAGCCTGCGCAAAAAATGCACCACGAGACTGGTATTTTACAGGTCTTTTTGTAGGAATGGCAACAACCAACCACTACATACTCTGGGCGATGCCTTTGTGGGCTGTAGGCATATGGGCCCTCTACTCCTTTCAAACGTCCCCCCCAAAAAACGTCCCCCGACAAACCTTTATCGCCTTGAGCGCCGGAGGTTTAACCTCCTTTGCTATTTTTCTCTATGCCATCGACTTCCGCCTGGGAACACTGATATCATTCAGCCTGGGATATAGTAACGTTGTCTTTGTTAATGATTTAACCTTCTGGCAAACCGTAGAAAAACACCTCGCCCACGGCTGGCCCGGCCTTGAAAAAATCATCTATGGCGCCTGGATTGTGCTCACAATCGTCACCATCGCAGTCGCCAGCACAATCCATCGATTTTCGGCGCTCTCTGCACGCCATCTCATGCGCATTCTGCCCGGTTGTTCTGCTTTTGTTATCTTTACGGCCTCCCTTGGGCTCTATAAAAGCTTTCACCTGGGCTACACCTACCTTAACCACCTCCTGCTCATCTGGGCCTGCACCGCGATTATCACCACCCTATCCCTCCTGTGGCGCCACCACTGGCCCCAATCAGGCAACAGACTTGAACCTTTTTTCGCCAGCCTGTTCGCCTTGGCACTGATTCCAATTATTTTTCTCCCCTGGCGCCTATTTGATCTCCCGATAAAGATGTCCCGCCTCCATTGGATCAACCATGCAAAAGGAAGCATTCCCTATCAAGAGATGATCAAAGAGGTTGTTGGCAACATTCCTCATAACAGCCGCGTTTGGGGACTCCTGCAACTAGGACTCACCTCAACTAAACGCATACACTACACCTCCACCCTTGATGCGATCCGCCTGTCTGGAGTTCAAACAGCCGAACAACGAAAAAAAATCATGCCCCATGTGCTGATCATGGGCGCACCACACAGTCAAGAACTACTATGCCACATGCTCTATTTCGGCCAGAAAGAGACACCAAGAACCTTAAAACAGGTCTATGATGCAGGAGTACAGTTTGGTAGCCAGTTCTTCCTGGTCAACACCCTCTATCCTGACCAGGCGTTTACCCTTTCAAAGCTGGTGAGTGCCCCCCCCAACAGCATTACAAGAACCTATACCCTCTCACCACAAAAAGATCAAAAAAAATATCTCCCCCCTGAAGTGGCGGTTCATCAAGGCTGGGACAGCCCATGGGCCCGAAGCGTAGAGCCTGTCCAAGAGCATTCCTTTATCCCGACACCAACGCCTGCACACTTTGATCTCTACTGCCTGAATAAACAGGCTGCACCTGAAAAACACACAAAAAATTCCAAAAAAATCGCGCAAGCCCATCGCTCCCAATCCACGCACCTGCCCGCTGGAACCTATCTCATCTCTGCCAAAGTCAACAATGTAGATTTCGACCATTATGGCGCCCTTGTCGCCACCTCAACAATGCATTTTGCCGATTTTGCCATTGATATGGGCGTGCGTATGGATATCGCCCCCTACACCTATAACGCACGCAATCAAACCCTGTATCTACTGGCGAAACACCCTGGCGGCCTACTGGTTTTAAGTCAGTTCGATGACTCTAAAAATGCAAACTTCTCAATTACTGCCGTGCAGAAGGTCCTGCAACCCAAACCACACAACTGGCGTGAACGCCCCTTTCCTGATGCAAACAGTTGGCAACTCAATACAGATCAACGCAACCGCAGCATAGAAAACGGCCGTTTGATTGTTCAAGGAGATTCATCACACTACACACTCACCAGTGCACCTGTTACGGTAACACCAAATAGAACAATTATTGTTGAACCAACAATTTATGGCAACCCAACACCCTGGATGGGCGTACGCGATGCAGACTCCGGTGAATGGATCATCCAACCCGAATGGAACCGCACAGCACTCATTTTTGATAGCCGATCCGCACGCCGCATACAACTGGTCATTGACAGTTCAGCAAAAAGAATCGAGCTGATTCCAGGCAAAATTCTGGAGAAAACGGGATTAAAAGAGGTCAAAAAATACCTTGAAGATCTCACGCACTGTCGAGAACTGGACGGAACACTGAAAAAAGATCCCGGCTGTCTGACCAACTCCCCTCTCTAGTTGCATCATCAATAACAGCCGCCTTTAGAAAACCGAACGAAAAAACAGATCAAAGCTTTTGTTCTTTTTTATGGCGTAGCCTCTCAAACTTAAATTTGTGAGAAATACATAATGTGTGGAATTTGTGGCTATGGTGGCTTTTCTGAAGCCGCACCTTTTTTGGAAAACATGGTTGAAGCCATTTATCATCGTGGTCCAAATGGTCAGGGAAGCCTGGTTTCAGGAAACAACGCCATAGGCATGCGCCGTTTGAGTATTATCGATCTGGATGGCGGACAACAACCCATTTTTAACGAGAACAAAAACTTAGCCGTTGTCTTCAATGGAGAGGTCTACAACTACATTGAATTAAGAAAAACGCTCATTGAACGCGGACACCATTTTAGAACACAAACCGATACAGAGGTGATTATTCATCTCTATGAAGAGCGCGGTCCGGCCTGCCTTGACGCCCTGCACGGCATGTTTACCATCGCCATCCTTGATCGACAAAAAGAGACGCTGTTTCTGGCAAGAGACCGCCTTGGCATCAAACCGCTCTACATCTGGCAGAAGCCAGGAAAAATGATTTTTGCCTCAGAGATCAAATCGATCCTGGCCATGCCCGAGGTCTCCAGAGAAGCCGATTTAAAAGCCATCGATCGTTATCTGACCTACCGCTACAGTCCAGGACCAGAGACGATGTTTAAGGGGATCCGAAAATTCCCTGCCGGCCACTGGATGCACTGGAACGCAAAAACAGAACCCACACTCCATCGCTATTGGCACCCCCCAGAACCCTCCGCGCCCAAAGAAATCCTGGATGATAAAACCGCCATCGATACCTTTTCTGAGCAGTTCGAAGAGGCCGTTCGAATACGCCTTATCAGCGATGTCCCCCTTGGCGCCTACTTAAGTGGCGGTTTAGACTCCAACGCCATTGTTGCCGCCATGAGTCGCATGGTGAGTCAACCCGTTAAAACATTCTCCGTAGGCTTCGGTTGGCCTGGAGATGAACTGGATCAAGCCAAGGAGAGCGCCCAACGCTTGGGGTGCGAACACCATGAGATCATCTGCCAAGCAGAAGAGTGCGCCCGACTACCAGATATTGTTCATAAGCTGGATGAGCCGATAGGAGACGCCATTGTTCTGCCCATGCATCTGCTCTCACAAGCCGCATCCAAAGAGGTCAAGGTCATCCTCAGCGGCGATGGCGCCGATGAAGCCCTGGGCGGCTATTTTATGCACAAGGTTCTGTTGCGGTCGCGCCAACTGCGCCACCGAATACCCGCACCTCTGTTGCGCCATATCCTGGCTCCTCTACTCAATAAACTCCCCACAGCACTGATTAATACCGCGTTCGATTATCCCGCCGGTTTAGGCCAAAGAGGCCAACGCAAACTGAGCGACTTTATCCGTCATCTTCCCACCCGAAGTCTGGATAAAAATTATCGTTTCTTGATCTCACTCTTCGACTCACGGGATAAAGAAGCACTCTATACCAAAAAAATGCAACACCTCTCGCCCTCAATAGAGAACGCCCCCAAAGAGACCTTTGAAATTTTTTTTAATCAGATGCTCCTCTGGCAATATAAACATTGGTTACCAGATGATATCTTGACCAAACAGGATAAAATGACCATGGCCAATGGTATCGAAGGACGTGTCCCCTTTCTCGATACCAACCTGCTCCAATTTCTTGCCAGCCAACCCCCACAGATGAAAATCCGTGGCCGACAAAATAAATGGCTCCTACGTCGCTACCTCGAACGCGTCTTTCCTGGAGAGATGAGCCAACGCCGGAAAAAACCCTTCTACATTCCAACAGAAAACTATCTTCGCCAATCACCACTCAAAGAGATGACCCAGGCCCTACTGACCGATGGCCGTATGGAGAAACGCGGCCTGTTCAATACCAACCATGTTACGTTTCTACTCAACAGCCTCAACAGTGGCGAGTTCATCTATGGAAAACAGATCTTCTCTCTCGTCATGTTGGAACTCTGGTTTCGTATCTTTATTGATCAGGAACCGGGTTGGATAGGATAAAAGAATTCTGATAAACTATTCATAGAAACAGCATTTAATCTACAATACAGCCAGATATGTGCCCAGACCAACTTTAACACGGATAAACGCCATAACACCGATAAACGCCATGATAGAAGAAGCGCCTCAATTGAGCCGTCTCCATTTCCCCTCACTTACTTGGAATAAACAATGAACGGAAGGATTCTCCTCATACACCCTCACGTTCCTGTGGAACTTCAATATGGCACCCGTTATCGCTGGGCTGGAGCCATGCTGCCGCCACTGGGACTCCTCTATATTGCTGCGGTACTACGACAAGCGGGCCACATTGTCCATATCCTTGATGCCAATGCAGAAGATCTCGACACATCAAAAGTTCTAAAGCAGGTCAAAGCTATTCAGCCAGATATTATTGGCCTTACAGGAACAACCCTCTCTTTTCCAGAAAATGTACGCATTGCCGAGATGGTTAAAAGCTGGAATCCAGAGATACCCATTGTTGTCGGCGGTGTACACGCCCAGGGAAGCCCATTAGACTGTCTCCGCATCCAAGCTTTTGACTATGTTATCCCCGGTGAAGGTGAATATACCTTCCGCGACCTGGTAAAAACCATCCTTAATAAAGGCGATATAAAAAGCGTTCCTGGCGTTCAATGGATGGCCGATGGCCAAATTCAGAACAGCGGTAAAGGCCAACTGGTCGAAAATCTCGATGACCTCCCCTTTCCTGCAAGAGATCTACTATCTAATTTTACACGCTACAATCAAAAAATCTTTGGCTACCGAAAAAAACCACACACCACCATCCATACCCAACGTGGCTGTCCCTTCCACTGCACCTTCTGCTCCTCCTCAAAGCAGTTCCGCGATATCTTCGATAAACGCATAAGGGCACACAGTATCGACTATGTAAAAGAAGAGATCCAGCAACTGGTTGACCGCTGGGGAATCCGTGAACTCTACATCGTTGATGATACCTTCAACCTGAAAAAAAGCCGCCTCTACGCCTTCTGCGAGATGATGCGCAAACACTTTCCAAAGATGCTCTGGTCCTGTAACTTTGAAGCCAACATCTATGATGCCGATCTGCTGCGCACAATGAAACAGTCCGGCTGCTGGCTGATTCAGGTCGGCGTCGAGACCGGAAATGCCAAAATTATGGAGACCATCGAAAAAGGGGTCACCATTGATCGCTATCGTGAAATGATCTCGCTCGCTGCAAAATCTGGACTGGCGATCAAAAGCAGCTTTATCCTCGGCAGTCCAGGAGAAACCAAAGAGAGCATTGAGGAGACCATCTCTTTTGCACAGAGCCTTCCTGTTCACTTTGCCACCTTTGGCTTGATGGCCCCCCTTCCCGGCAGCTACTTCTGGGATCAAGCGGATCACTATGGAAAAGTGGATCGTGACGCCTATGATAAATTTTCCATGGTCAATGCCAGCTTTGT
Source organism: Magnetococcales bacterium HHB-1 (assembly GCA_052043475.1). Taxonomy (GTDB): domain Bacteria; phylum Pseudomonadota; class Magnetococcia; order Magnetococcales; family JBQGBW01; genus JBQGBW01. The sequence goes on along the minus strand of JBQGBW010000009.1, from coordinate 51,615 downwards.
CCCTCACGGACTGACACGGGATTATCTCAAAAAGAAACAGGCCGAAGGACATAAAAGGGTCTTCCTGCGCGCCGATATGATCCGTCGCCATCTCCGTTTTATTCGAACCCCCCAGGATATCCGACGATATGCGTTAGGTATCTGGTCTCTTATCCACTAAAACGGCCTTAAGTTTATTGCGGATATCAAAAACATGTCAAACAGCCAGTCCTCCCCAGAGCCTTCCCAACCCAACTTTGATCCTGGCCGTATTTTAGGGGAACCTGTCATCAAAAGACTCCCCTCTCTACTGAGCCAGATCGACCGACGACCACACGCTCCCACCTATGGAAGCTGCTGTCGCAACCATTGGCACTACCGCATTGAAGATATCTCCAACAGCCAGCTTCAGGAACTTGTTTTAATCCTCGCCTCTGCCTATCGTCTAAAAAAAACATGGAATCCCTATGCCGGTTCCCCTGTCCTCTTGCGCTGGATTGATGCCGTATTAATCTTCTGGACAACGCTGCAACGCCCCCACGGCGCCTTTGATGAAGTTTATCAAGGACATGATTCCTATGCAGCCACCGCATTCTCCACATTCTGCGCCACAGAAGCGCTGTTAATGTTAGAAGATCAACTCAACAGTACAACCCGCAAGAAGGTTACCGATACCGCTTGTAAAGCCAGTATCTGGCTCCACCAGCAACAAGAGAGCTTCGCTTATAACCAGGTCGCTGGTGCAGCAACAGCAATTTATAACACCTTCATGCTCACCAAAGATCAACAGTTTAAGAAACTCAGCGAAGAGGTTATCGATTCGCTGTTAAAACACCAACATAGCGAAGGGTGGTTTCCCGAATATGGCGGTGCCGATATCGGTTACAGCAGCCTTACCTTTGACTATCTGGTGCGTTATAGCGATAAAAGTGGCCATCAAAAAGCGTTTCAAAGCGCTTTAAAACTGCTCAATTTTCTGGAGCCCTTCCTCTTTTCGGATGGCTCGACAGGCGGTGTCATCGGTAGCCGAAATACGGAATATTTTATCCCCTATGGCTTAGAGAGTCTGGCCCGTAATCATGAAAAAGCCCTCACCATAAGTAACCGCCTGCTCTCTGGACTACAACGTTTTCCCAACCGCCATGTCATTCCACGCCTAGATGACCGTTATGCAGCCTACCTTGGCGGGTTTTATCTCCAGGCGGCCCTGATCAGTCCCAAACGCTCTACACCAGCGCTCTCTCCTCCCCAACAAGACGTTTTTTATCCCGCATCAGGATTATGGTCGCTCTCCACAGAGACACTGCACCTTGTCGCCAACCTGCGCAAAGGCGGTGTATTACGCTGTACATTTCATGATCAAACTAACTTTTTTGTGGATGCAGGGATCTATCTTCACACATCAGATAAGCATGTTCTCAGCGCTCAAGTACTCGATATGGCCTCGGAGAAAGCGGAACATCAATCCGCTCAGGGCGTCGCCCACTGTGACTTCTCCCGTGTTCGCCCCATTATTGCCACGCCTTGGAATCTTATTATTTTTCGTGCCACCAATCTATTGCTCCCCAAACCCCTAAGACGATGGCTCTTAGATCGGGTTCGACAGCGTGCTGTGGCCAAAGGAAAAACAGAAGCCTCACTTCAGCGGAAATTAAGAGTCAAAGAGAATCAACTAATTATCGAAGACACCATCACTTTTTATCGTGGGGATTTACGTTTACGCTATGCCGATGGCAATGAACTCACCTTCTCTTTTGCTTCATGTGGCTTTTTTTATCCAGGTGAGATCACCTCCCCTTCACGATTGCACCCCATACTCCAAATTCACAAACCAGGGACGCTGCGCATCATCCGAACCCTGACCCCCTCAGGCTGGAACGCGCCTGAGATATCGCCCCCCCTCTCCTCTTCCAGCGGTGATTCCCATGAGTTTTACGACCTTATCACAGAAGATCATTGATATCGATCTCTGTACCCGTTGCGGCACCTGTGTCGCCATCTGCCCTGAACACGCCATCACATTCAGCGATCCTCTGGATCTCTGTCTTCCCATGATGACCACCCCATTATCTGTTTGTCAGACCTGCTCAGATCTCTGTTACCGCTTCTGCCCGGGCGCAGGAATCGATTTTCCCGCCATGAATCAACGGCTATTTAAATCCGCCCCGCCCGATTATCTGCTTGGCCATGCCCGTGAAATCCATGTGGGCTATGCAACAGAGGCAAAAACACGCAGTCAAGCCGCCAGCGGCGGCATTATCACTGCACTCCTTGAGCACCTTCTGCGTACAGGAGCAATCGAAGGCGCAATCTGCTTAACCGATATTCCAGGAGAACCCTTACGCCCCATCCCTGTCGTCATCACCAACCCCTCACAACTCACACCAACCCAACAGAGTCGTTACTCCATTGCGCCTGTCAATACCATTTTACGTCAAGCCGCCACAATGAAAGGCCCTCTGGCCATTGTGGCTCTCCCCGATCAGGTGCACTCCATTCGCATGATGCAGCAAGAGGGCGATCCTCTGGTCCGCTCGATCAGCCTGATTATCGGCTCCTACTGCGGCGTTGTTCAGCACACCTCTTCTGTGGTCAACTACCTCCATAAACAGGGCGTACACGACACATCCCTCATACGCAAAGTGGAATACCGCGCTGGCGCCTGGCCAGGAAAATTACGCATCACGCTTCACGATAACCGCACCTTCGAGATGGCTAAATTTTATGCCAACTATATGACCCTGTTCTTTGCCATGCAGCGCTCCTTGGCGTGCGTTGATCTAAGCAATGAACTGGCAGATATCTCTGTGGGCGATGCCTGGGCGCCTCGCTATGAAGAGCGCAGTGAAGGGTTCTCCCTTGTGATCACACGCACAGAAGCAGGTGAGCAAGCGCTCACTCAAGCGACAAAGCAGGGCGTTATTCATCTCCAGAAAACAAGTCGCGATGACGCTCTAGAGATGCACTCTCACGGGCTATTTAATAAAAAAGTGGCCGTATGGGCCCGTTTATCCCTGCGTCGATGGCTAAAAAAAGGCGTGCCTTCTTACGGCTATCAGGTGATACCACCGTTCAAGATCCGTCTGACAACAACATTAATCGCGCTCATTTTTACATTAGGAACCACACGCTTTATGCGTTTATTTCTTAACCTTCTCCCTCTCAAACTCACAAGCGCTCTGTTTGCAGCCATCCGAAAACCCTGGCGGAAAATCACCCGCAAGAAAAAAGGGGGATTTATCACACGCTTCCCTCTCTGGATCAAAACAGATTTGACTAAATAGTGCAGAATAGTGCAGAAACTAGAATCGTACACAAAAAAAGCGCGATCCAAATTGGGCAGCGCTTTTTTGTTTTACTTTTTTTCCATCTCACGTCAAGATCATGATAGGGAATCCAATGTCGATTGGATCGTACCAATAAACGGATTGACATTCACATCATCGCTATTGGCGGCATCTTCAACCATCGCTTGTAAGATCGTAATGCCAGAAAGCAGTCTCTCAATAACGGAAGCATCCACACCAGAGAGACCATCATTGCGCATTCTTTCCAGAAGCTGTTCCAGTATCCTACTTAGACGAGAGATATTCTTTAAGCCAATCAGATTAGCCCCCCCCTTGATGGCTCGCATACTCCGGTAGAGCTTATCAAAGCTCTCCAACGGTGATGAAGCCCCCATTTTCTCCACAGACTGTAAAACAGGCGCCGCCACCAGCAACTGCTCTTTCGCGCTATAGGTGAACAGCTTAATCTGCTCTTTATTGGGCTTACCAGGCTTTTTAGGCGTAAAAGGTTTTGGCGCTGAAGATTTAGGGACCGATGACCACGACAGAGGTTTTGATGTCGCCGATTGAGGTGGCAACTTGGATGATGACATAAGGGTCTCATGAAGCGCATCCGCACTCTGAAGCATATCTCGACTGGATGCGATCCGCATCTTTTTCGCTTCATCCAACGCTTCCAGTTTTTTAATCACCTCGGGCAGAGCCTGAATATCTTTTGCTACCGGTTGCTCATCCAATTGATCAATTTTCTCTCTACGCAGCGCCTCTTCAAAATAGACGTTTGCCGCCACTTCCCCCTCCGCCTTCAAACGCAAAAAGCCAAGATTAATCAAACAGGTGGTGGCCAGTCGAGTCATGGTTGCACCGTTTTTCTTGATCACCTCATAAGACCTCTTATAGTACTTCTCCGCCTCTTTCCAGTTTTTCTCCAGATAGAAGACCGTTCCCATATTGAGATCATAAACCGCCAGATAGGAATAATCTGGACCAAACCGCTGCATATCAATCTGTGCGGCCTTACGGAATAGATGAAGACTCTCCCCAAAGCGTTCCTGCTCTTTAAAGATAAGCCCTAAAGTATTCAAACGCATGCCGTAGTTGGCGTGAGCGTGCCCTCCCAAGAACTCTTTTGTAATCGTCACTGCACGATGACAGAACCCCTCTGCCTTTTCAAACGCGCCTCTATTCACAAGAGAGGTAACAATATCATCAAGGAGACGGGCAAGCCGTTCAAAATCGATCCCCGCTTTTTCAGCATGCTCTGTCACCGCAATGGCATGGGGAAGAAGCGCACGGTTAGACTCCTCCTGCGCCTCTTTCAGATGACTGCTGCGCTTTTTATGATGGAAGGACGCACCAACCAGAGTCAAAGCGACATGAATCCAGCGTTTACGCTCCTCTGGTTTTAAACGCTCACGCAATACGGTCTGCAACAGACGGTGTTGATTTAAAGTATCGCGCTCAGCGGTAATCAGTGCATTGCGATCCAGAGGTTGCACTACTTTATCATGGAAAGTAAAAAGATCCGTTAAAGCATCGGAATGATCCAGTGGTGAAGGGAGTCCGGAACGGTTATCCAGAATCAACGATTGAGGAACCCTTTTAGAGCCAAGGAAAGCGAGCAGATTTAAAATCCCCATAGAGACAGGATCACTGTTTTCAATCTGCTCAATCGAGTTGATCCAAGCTGCCATAACCGAACACGGATAGCGTGCCGACTCCTGTTGCCCCAAGGAAAGAAACCTTAAAGGATCAGAATGATACTGCTCAAGATACGCCTCAATGGAGATATCCATCTGCGTAAGGTGGGTCATCACCTGTCTTAAAGCCAAAGGGAAACCACCAAAAGCATCGGCAAGCGCTTTAACCGAAGATTTAGCTATATCCGGATGATAACGGCTGATAAATGCTCTGGCCCTACCTCTGGACCAAGGATTGAGCCTTTGCACATTGAAACGGTCACCCCAGTTGGCATGGCGCGTTGTAATAATCACATGCCCCCTCCCTTCAGGGAGATGTGAGAGCGCCTCCTGAGGACTGTTCATGTTATCAAGAATAATCAACCAATGATCATTGGTTGCAAACCATAGTCCGATATCCTCCCAAACAGCAGATAGATTCTCCTGCTCTAACCCCATTTTTTTAGCAATGGCTGTAGGCATATGGCGATCAATCCACCAGATGGTCTGATAATCCTCAAAGTGACGGTAAACATATTCAACAACAAGCTCGGTTTTACCAACTCCCCCCATACCATAGATCACCTGCGGTTTAGGAAAAGAGCCTGTCGAAAAATCAGTCAGTGCACCACGCAATTTGAGCAATTGATTGCGACGCCCAATGAAGGAAGAGAGACGAGATTTGGGAATATCTTTAGGAAAATAAAAGCGCTGCACACGGTCACCAACTTTTATTTTCGCCAGTTTTTCATCTTCACGTTTCTGTTGAGCCCGCTTGTCGTTCTGTTGAATCTTACGCAGTTTTAACAGGAGAAAAGCCACCACACCAAGTAGAAACAGAGAGAGAAAAATCCATAGATAGGACGCCGGATGCATCTGTTGAACAGGCAACGTCTTCACAACCATTGTCTCAGGCGTCTTTTTTGGCTCAGATGCCGCATCACTTTCATCCGCAGGTGCAGACTGTTCAGCCAAAGCCTGCCCCAACGCTTCTGCACGTTCTTCAGCAACCCACTCAGCGGCGGCTTCTTCCGCTTGAGCCTCAGCCACAAGCCTCGCCTCTTCTGCAACTTTCGCTTCCGCCTCAGCCTCAGCAATGGCCGCTTCAACCTTTTTCTCTGCCTCAACCGCTTCAGCAGATTCCAAAGCAGGCGTCTCAACCGCTTCAGCAGATTCCAAAGCAGACGCCTCAACCGCTTCAGTAGATTCCAAAGCAGACGCCTCAACCGCTTCAACTTTCTGTTCTACCGCCAAAGTCACTTCTTTTTTGTCTACCTTCGCAGCGTCCATATCCACAGAGATTTCAACAGGTTTGTTTTGCTCTAAAGCCAAAGACGCTTCAAGGAGTGAAGCATCTTTTTCTGTTTCAACTTGTTGTACAGTCCGTTTTTCGGTAGCCTTAGCTGCGTCCAATTGTTCTTTATTCAATCGTGATAGAAACGCTTTCCGCCGCGCAATAAAACGCCGATAAAGATGCTCTTTTGTCGGCACAACCACCGCATCCTTACCGGTCTTCTTTTTATATTTTCTCAGCCGTTTGGTTGCACTTTTAAAGGTACGATACTTGGCAATATGAACCGTCTGCCAGGTTCGACCTCTATGATCCCTGATCGAGAGCACAAAAGGCTTATAGCCCCACTTGCGCAACATTTCCAGTGTCTCTTGAACAACAGACTCCTCCTGCGTTGCTTGCACCTGAATCGTATATAATCTATTATTCGCAAAAGTATTTTCTGGGGCAGAACTGAATAAAACCATCATACAAACGAATAAAAAAAACAGTCTTCTGTTTTTGGTGGGCATCTTCCTCCCCTTTCGGTCTGTTGCAAATTTTTCTCTATGTGGCCACGCTTTTCACAGCATAAACCAGGCCAGTTTTAGCCAAGTAAAGAGTATGATCTGTGAGCCACCCCCAATTACAAGGATAACTTTTAAGAAAAATCAAGCTCCAAGAGCCCAAAAAAGAAGTTCCTTGAAAAAATATTAAAAAACATAGTAGCATGCCTAAGCGCCCCTGTATGCCCCTGAAAAACAGAAGGCCAAACCGGATTATATCCTTTTTAGATATCATCCTTTGAAATTAAATACGGGCCTGAACATTAGCAGGCATTCATGATAAGGTATGTTTTGACATGGGAATAAATGTATTCCGACTGGCAGAGATGGCTCCAGAAGAGATCGCCAGAATAATGAAACGCTCTGAAATCGGCATTGATCAACTCACCGATACCGTTGCGCCGATCATATCCGCGGTTCAAGAGCGTGGTGACGCAGCATTGCTAGAATTTAATAAAAAATTTGATCAGGCAGATATGCGCCCTGAGCAACTAAAAGTCACCGAAGAAGAGTTTGCCCAGGCCGAAGCCAACCTCTCCGAACCCCTCAAGCAGATGATCGAAAGATCGTTTAAAAATATCAAGAAATATCACGAAGCCCAACGCCCTGAAGAGACCTGGTTTATCGAGATCGAGAAAGGGGTTATGGCAGGTGAGAAGATCACACCAATTCACTCGGTCGGACTCTACGTCCCCAGCGGAAAAGGCGCTTTTCCTTCGGTCATGCTGATGTTGGGCGTGCCCGCCGCCATTGCTGGTGTTGAGAAAATTATCGTCTGCACCCCTCCTAAAGCCGATGGTGGCGTCGAGGATGCCACGCTCTATGCAGCCCAACTCTGCGGTATCAAAGAAGTTTATAAAACCGGTGGCGCACAAGCGATCGCCGCCATGGCTTACGGCACCCAGACCGTTCCTAAAGTGGTTAAAACCATCGGTCCTGGAAGCAGCTACGTCTCTGCAGCCAAACGCCTGCTCTACACCCACATTGATGTGGGCACACCTGCTGGTCCTAGTGAGTCGATTATCTTCTGCGATGAGAGCACGCCTGCAAAAATCGCCGCCTTAGATCTGATGATCGAAGCCGAACACGGCCCCGACTCCACCGCCCTTTTAGTCACCCACTCTGAAAAGCTGGCGAAAAAAGTGGCTAAGCTCCTGCCAAAACTGATTGATGATCTGCCTGAACCCAGAAAAACATTCTGCAACACAGGTTTCTCCACTTTTGGTGGCATTGTGATCACCTCAAGTCTGGAGGCGTCCATCGATTTTATCAACGACTTCGCCCCAGAACATCTTGAGGTGTTAATCGAAGAGCCCTTCTTTGCTCTCAATCAGATTAAAAATGCTGGCGAAATCCTCTTAGGACTCAATACCCCAATCACCATGGGCAACTTCTCCTTAGGGGTCAATGCCATTCTACCCACCGGTGGATTCGCAAAAACCTTCTCCTGCGTCACAATTTTTGACTTCTTAAAACGCACCTCAATCGGCTATTTAAGCAGAGAAGGGTTCGACAGCCTTCGGGAGAGCACCACCCGCTTTGCCGAATATGAAGGCTTCCCAGCCCATGCCAACGCGCTGATTAAAAGAGACGATTAACCTTTAAAAAGCCCCTCTTGTTTCGTTTTAGCCCTGGATCGGTTTAATCCAGGGCTAAAACAGGTTAAAGAGCGCCATCAAGATAAAAATATCTATTAATTCTGTTTAAAGATAGCGAGACGACAATGAAGTCAGATAAAAAAAGATATATCACCCTGGCGAATCGAATCCTTATCCCTAAAAAAGCCCAAGCCATTCTTTGGGATATGGATGGCGTTCTCATCGACTCCTTGGGATTTGACTATGTTGTCTGCAATGAACTGGTGCAAAATCATCTGGGAGAAGAGATCCATCTACCGGATGCATTCATTCAGAGCATTTTTGCTTACCATCCGCCAGAATTTTGGAAAAGAATCTCTGCCTATATTGAAAAGAATTTTAAGATATCCGTTAATGATGATCAGCTTGAAATAATCCTGCAAGCGTATGAAACACAACGCCAAGCCAGAGCCTTTGATGTCAACCCTGGTATTGAAGACATTCTTCAGGCGGCAAAGAAAAAAGGGTTAAAGCTGGCCGTGGTATCCAATAATCCCACGACAGACGTCATCGAACTTTTAGAACGCAGTAAAATCGATCACTACTTTGATAAAATTATTGGCAATGATCTCAAAAACCTAAAAAAGAAACCCGCCCCCGATACCTACCTTTTTGCAGCAAAAAAACTCGGCGTAAAACAGAAAAGATGCGTCGTCATCGAGGATTCCAGCATCGGCATTGAAGCAGGATCACGTGCAAAATGCCATACAATTGCTGTGGCCATGGGCGGTGAAAAGCATGATCTCCTCTCAAAAAGCCCCTACACAAACCAGGCTTATAAAAACTTCGATACGTTTCAAACCCAACTCCGTTTTGGCAATGTCCTTGATAAAAAGATCGATACACCAAACGACTTTGTCAGCCATATGGTTGAACATATCGCTTGGCGTTTAGGCACTGGCATCAATCTAAGCTGGAACAATGATAACTGGGTGGAACTCGGCAAAGAACTCGGATCGACACTCCGTAAAATTCCTCATAAAAAAAAATTTTCCGCCACCTTAGGCATGATTGATGATGGCAGTGCAGAAGTCAGCATTAACATGTCTACTAAAAAGGCGGGCGTCACATTCAAAGAAGTGCCTGCAATCGATCTTAAGTGGTTTCTTAACCTTCGCTGTGAGCAGCTTCACTCAGGTCAACCTTTAGTGGCGCTTCTACAAGGATTGGCCCAAGCCTTAAATGCCCACTTTAAAATTACCATCTGTAGTGCAGAAGATCCCCACCACACCTGGGAAGGGATCTTCAGATCCATCGGTATTGCATTGGCAGGATTAAACTTTACTCCAGAGCAAACGGATTCCCCCCCTTCAATCGATACAAAAAACACTCCCCCAAAAAAAGATCTGGGAAGCATCATTATCTCTGAGAAGAGAACAGATTACTGCCAACTCTTAAGAAAAACAGCGGAAAGCGAGATCTCTCTAACCGTTGACTTTAATAGAACAACGGAGAACCACTTTATATTTGAGGTGGCAGACTCCATTAAGGTGGATAACTTTGCTATTTTATTAGAGGCGCTTGCTAAAGAGGCAGGATTCTCTCTTCAAGTCACTTTCAAAGCCTTGGCATTAAGCTCCAGCCATGTGGTTCTTGAAGATACCGCCATGGTCTTAGGGCGTGCCCTGTTAGAAATTTTAAAAGAGCGTATGGAGAACGAGGGCGCCAACTGCGCTGGAAGCAGTTTTCAAACCCTTAAAGAACTCAACAGTCAAAAAATTCGTTTAGGCATCAGTGTTGAAGGACGAAAATTTTGCCGTTTCGCTCCACTTTCCAATACCTTTGCTTATCTTCGAGAACATTTTCTCATCGGAAAAACCATTTTAGATCATATCAGAGCAGAAGATCTGGATGATTTTCTCGATGGATTTGCAGGCGGTATGCTGTGTAGCCTTATGATCCATTTTGAAAAGGTTCCTGTTAAAAATAAAGCTGTTGAGAAAGGATGGATCGAGATTTTCTCCCATATGGGCGTCGCACTAAAGCAGGTTTTCGAGGTTAATCCAAACCGGCGCGGTGTTCCTGCTGGTGTTAAAGCAACACTGCTCTAAACATTTAAAAATAGCCAAAAAACTTCTTAATGGATTATCGAATGAACATCTCTGTAAAACCATGCATCTCTGAACTCGCTCCTTACTCCCCACCCTGGACAGGACTGGATCGCCAAAATTATCTACGCCTGGATCTGAATGAGAACACATCACCCCACCCCTCCCACGTCACCAAAGCACTTAAAAAACTACTGAAACAAAAAAACTTACAGATGTATCCAGACTACGGCTGGTTTCTAAAGAAGCTAAGTCAATATACAGATGTCAGCGAAGCGCAGACCATCCTCACCAACGGCTCCGATCAAGGCATCGAAATCATCCTGAGAGCCTTCTTAAATCCCGGCGATGGTATTCTCTTCGCCCGCCCAGAATTTCCTATTTTCGCCCAAGTCGCCTCAGTGATCGGTGCCACCATTCAAGGCGTCGCCTATGAGAAGGACCTCTCCTTCCCATTTGAACGTTTTATTCAGGCGGTCAATAAAAAAACCAAACTAATTGTTCTGATTAATCCAAACAATCCCACCGGCACAAGCGTCTCTCTTGAGCAGATCGAGAAAATTCTCCAAAAATTCCCCCACCTGCCTGTCATCGTTGATGAAGCCTACTATGAATTTACCAATATCACTGCGATCCACCTCTTAGACCGCTATCCCAACCTGATTATCACCCGAACCTTCTCAAAAGCCTTCGCCATGGCTGGACTAAGACTGGGCTATATTTTAGCCCACCCCGATCTTATCGCAGAGTTCTATAAAATTCGCTGTCCATTCGATGTCAATACCTGCGCGCTCTATGCCGCCAGCGCTCAGATCGATGAAAACACCCATTGGAAGACTTATGTCAATGAGGTTATCTCGCTCTCAAAGCCCATTATTGAAGAGTATTTCACGAAAAAAGGCGTTCCTTTCATTCCTGGCTCAGCCAACTTTATGCTTGTAAAACCATCGAATAGAGACTTTGCAGTTAATCACCTTAAAAAACATAGAATCCTGGCACGGCCAATGTTCGCACCAATGATCGATGATATGTTCCGGTTAAGTATTGGCACAATCAATCAGATGAAAACATTCATTGATGTGTTTGATCGCTTCTTAAAAGAGAATCCCTCTTAAAAAAAACGATTTGGGAGACATGGATTAAATTTTCAGCAACGTCTCCCAAAGAAAAACAGTTCTTATTTCTCTTCAAAGATCTCCTCAAGAGACTCGGCATCAAAAATGCGATCACTCCAGGCTTCCAACTGTTGGGCATCCGCATCCGACAATCTCTGGGAAACCCAAGGAGGTAATGCATGAAACTTCCTTAGAAGAAGACGGTAAAGAAGCTTTGACTCCCCCTGTTGTTCTCCAATCTGCATGCCTTGCTGCATGCCTTGCTGCAATCCTCGCTGCTCAAGATCTCTTGACCACTGTTCGATACGCGTAGATAACATATTGGCAACCTCCATCAAATCTTCTGGTAAAGGATCTCCCATGGATCACTACTGGCTTGAAGCAAACCTCTCTCAACAACAGGTGCTCGTTTTTGGTGGCGGAAGGGTGGCCCGTCGCAAGATCTCTGGTCTGCTCACCTGTGGTGCTGAGATTACCGTAATCTCTCCAGAATTAGACACCTATGTTGCCCGCTGGGTTGAGGAGGGAAAGATCGCGCATCAAAAAGAACTTTTCTCTGAAAGTTTATTTGAGGAAAAAATCAGAGAAAAACGCCCCCTACTCCTATTTGCTGTCACATCAAGCATTGATCAAAACAAAAAAATAGCCCTTCTCTGTCGAGAGAAAGGCATTCTTTGTAACTCCGCCGATGATCCTAAAGTGAGCGGCTTTCTTGTGCCCGCAACGCTGCGCCGACCACCGATCACCATCGCTATCGGTACACAAGGCTTAAGCCCTTCACTCTCCCGTCTCTTAAAAGAGCGTCTGGATCGCTTATTAGAGCCCGGTTGGCAACATCTGGTCAAACTTTTTGGCGAACTGCGTCAAACGGTGATAAAAAGCTTACCGACACCTGAAATAAGACAGAAATTCTGGCGCCAGACAAGCCTTGCGGCTGAAAAAGAGCAACGCTTTAAAAAAGAGGATAACCGTAAGTGGTTCATAAAACGGTTAGAAGAGCAGAAAAAACAGCATCATTAAAGATCAGTCTGCCTTTTTAATTTTAGCCAGAATATCCGCACGCGCCTGAGCCAGAATGGATTCACGATCCAAGGAGTCCAAGATCTCACGCACCACCTGCTTAGGTCCGCCCTCACCCCAGGATTTACCCTGAGCAAAATAGCGTTCAGCCGCCTTTCCAACCACATAAGTACCATAGTAGGCCACCGCACCTTGCGTTCCTGCGGTAAACACCGTGGAAAGACCAAGACTCACCCCTTTTAAGGCAGAAGAGGCCAGTTGAACCCCCCAGACCGCGCCCATGAGCAGCATCATCTGGCCGATGATGGTTTTCATTAAACTGCCCGCCTCTGAAGCATTTACAGGCATACCATAGATATTGCCCATATTGACAATCATTGCGGCATCGGCGGCAACAGCGAGTACATCGGCTATGGGGACCGGATTAAACGCCACCGCCACGCCCTTTCCCAGGCAGTAGGTACGGATCACCTTCTCGGCGGTCTCTTTATGGTAACGGGTGATGCCTTCAGAGACTTGATCGGAGAGTTTACCTGCAAAAAGACTGGCATTCACCGCCGAGAGGGTCTTGCCCTCACTCTCTAAGATATTCCAGAGCAACTCCTTCAACTCAATCAGGTCGGGCTCAGGGGTTCGGCAAACTTCTGTCTCATTGCCCTCCTCATCCACCTGAATATAGACCTTCTCCGCTGGCTTTGCGGCACAACAGACCACATAGCCAGGCGCCACCATCTCCTCCGTACGCTCAACAAGGGTTTTTAAGAGCAGACTCTTCTCTACGGAGGTGTAGCGATCCGCCTTATTTAATACCAGAATCAGCGGACGGTGGTGATCGGCAAGAATACTCTTTAACGCCTGATGCTCGGTTTCAGTGATATCGCCATCCACCACAAAGAGCACCAGATCACTGCGATCCACCACCCCGCGCGCCAACAACTCACGATCCAAGCCATCCACCTCATTGATGCCGGGGGTATCAATAAGAAAAACACCACCATGGGATGTATCCGAAGAGGCTTTAGCCTCCTTCCAGGCCGCCTTCTGCACCACTTTGGTTTCACCATGCAGCGGACTCACCTCAAACAGTTCTTCACCAATTAAAGCGTTGAGCAGCGCAGATTTTCCAACACTTACGCGACCAAAAGCGGCGATATGGATCTGTCCCAGTTCAATTTTTTCCAGCAGATCACGAACCTGGCGATACTCCTCTTTGAGCGCTTCTTTAACCTGCGCGGGAACGTTATCATTATCCAGAAGATCACGCAGACTTCGCTCCGCCAGATCCAGATGCCCTAAACCCTGTACTGTACTGGGCTCCTCGACAGGTTCAACGGCGACACGCTCCTCTGTCTTAGGAAGGTGCATTCCACGGCCTGTGAGAATATTTTTAACCTGATGCAGACGTGCCCCGGTTTGGAGGAGATATTTTCCACTCTGCTCGCTCACCTCCTTGATCTTTTGATCCACCTCACGATCTTTCCAAAAGGTGCGAAAATGGCTCATCTGATCTTCAAGGCGCGACTCCCAGGCGGTTAGATCCCATGAAGCCAGAGAGGATTTCTCCTCTTTGGAGGCTTTACGAATCTCCGCCAGTGTGGATTCCGCTCCCGTGGCATCCAGAGGAAGATGTTTTGAAGAAGCCTGTTTGGTGGTCACCGATGTGGATTCTTTATCTTTTTCGGTGTGTAGCGTATCACTGACCACACGCCACCCCTTCTCCAGACCATTCTCCAGAGATTTAAATCCCTTACCAAAAGCGCCTGAGGCATCCTGCGTCAATTTTTTCCAACGCGCATCGCTCGCGTCAGCCCCCTTTTCGGAAGATCTATTCTCCTCCCCTTTCGCGCCATTTTTCTCTTCATCAGAACGCAATCCTGTAACCCGCTTCCAGATACTCATATTTATCTCCTCCCCTTAAACATCACCGGAGGTCTTCTTTTGGTTGCACAAAATCAACAGGTTTTGGTCGGTTTTTATCCGTCGCCCGGATTGAAGATCCACTTTGATCTTTCTCTGCTCCAGGCATAATCTCCTGTTCACTCTCTTTTTTGCGTCTTGCCATGGAGATGGCCAACTTTAACCAGCGTCTGGAGCGATTCTCCAGGTCATCGCCAAGACACTCCTCAAATAGTTGGATTGTCGGATTGACCGCCAATTTTCCACGGCTCTCTAAGGTGCGCACCACCGATTTACCTAAGCTTTCAAAAATCAGGCCATAAGCGACCGCATGCAGAACACCACCGGCAACCGTACCCACGCCAGGAAAGGCTTTAAAGACATTACCAACCACCGTAAGCAGAAAAGGGATCGATTTTATCGCCTTAAGATCAATTCTTTTAAGAAGCTGTTTTAACTCCAGCTCTTTTACAGGAACATCATAGAGCTCACAGAGCTTGCGCACCATCGCCACACCAAGTACACCTTGGACAATCAGATCCATTCCCGGAGAGAATGCTGCCATCGCGCCCAAAACCGCCTTGTGTGCATGATTGGAGATCATGGCGTCCGCCTGCTCCCGCCGCCTTAGGCGCAAAGATTCATCCAATCGCTCTGCCGCCAAGGTGAAGACCGCACTATCCCGCAGAGACTCTAAAAGCGCCATATCCTGATCAAAGATGCGCTGTAAGGCATGGGTTAAGGGTTCAATTTGAGGAGGAATCGGACGCACTTCATGGCGCTCTTCTCCATCAGGCAATAAACGAACCACTTCACGCTGACCACCGCTACTGATGGAGACCACCTCAATCGGGATCTCAGCACGCAGTTCAGCCACCCGTTCACGCAGTTTATCTTCAACCTTTAAGCGCTCCTCTTTTGAGAAACGGTCCACCTTATTGAGCACAAGCACCATCGGTTTTTTCAACAGCACAAGCCTGGCGAGTTCAGCAAACTGATCCCTGGTAAGATCGCCATCACAGAGGTAGACCACCGCATGCGATCTCGCGGCCTCCTCCCGTGCCACAAACGCTAAAGCCTTGCCCTCTTTTCCATGGGATTCATCGAGATTTCCCGCTTCATTAAAGCCAGGAAGATCGGTCAGAACCAGACGATCGCCCGCCTGGCTAATCCAGGTTCTTCGCTCCAGTTTACGGGTGGTTCCCCCCACAGGAGAGCTCTCTACCTCCGCTTCAGGCAGAAGAACCTTTAAAAGCGCCGTCTTTCCCGCAGAGATTTCACCAAACAGAACCACATGCACTTCTCCGGCTTCACGGCGCTGAGAGAGTTGTTCCAACTCCGCTTCCGCCGCCCCCACAGAAGCGCCCGCCTCAATATTACGCTCAATACGAAGCTGAACCTCCTCTTCATCTGGGGGGGGAGGAAGAACTTCAGGCGTCTCTGTCGCTTCTTTATCGCGTTTTTTACCGGAGGAGAAACGGCGAATACCACGCCAGCACGTCAAGGCCAGAGAGCCCATAAATCCGATAAGCGCGCTCCAATAGATAAACGCAACCCAACCTGGCCCTGCTTGAAAACGGTCCCATACTGAAAAAGCAAGTGATGTAAGTGACAGGATAAAATAGAGAATCAGAAGAAGAAAAGAGACCAGAATAATTGAGAGAATCCCACGTCCTCTCAGCAAAGAACGTGCTTGAGATGTGGCTTTTTCATAGAGGTTTAACAGATCCATCGTGACAGTCCAAGTCAATAAGTGCCTAAGAGAACCGTTTTATCGCGTGCCAAAATTGTTTTCCCAACCGCAATCGGAACAGATCCAGGTAATCTGGTTGCAGGTCATCCCCCAAAGGTTCTCTTGCATACAGTCCTGACACATAGTCATACCACACTTACGACAGACCCAGGCAAAAGAAGCCACCTTTTTACAAGCCACACAAGGACCGTAAGTTTTTCGACGCCGTTGTCGCCGCCGCCTTTTAGGCGCCTGCTCTAAAGAAGAAGGATTATCCATTGGCTGCACTCCACATGATTGCTATCTTTCTTTATCTTCCAGCGCCATATGATAATCAATTTAAAGGAGAAGAGAAAGCGAGAGTGTTCTCTTACCCGCGTTTTTTTCTCGTTTTTTTTATCAATCTTGTCTCATTCATCATAAAGAATGGAACAAAATAGACTATTTTAACAAAATCAACAAACAAGCTTTAAGGAGAAGCCCTTCATGGATAAGGAGTCACCACCATCAATTGTGCTTACCGGAGCACAACGCCGTTTTCTTCGAGGGAAAGCCCATGCACTCTCACCAACCGCCTATATTGGTAAACAAGGACTCTCAGAGTCGGCCTTAAATGAAGTAGAAGTCGCACTACTCGCCCACGAGTTGATCAAAGTGAAGCTGATTGACTTTAAAGAGCAGAAGAAGGTTTTCGCCATTAAACTGGCAGAGGAGAGCCGTAGCGCACATATCGGAACCATCGGCCATATGATTATTCTCTATCGTCCCCATAAAAATCCTAAAAAGCGCCACTACAAACTCCCCAAATAAGATTATCCCCACCAGGTTCTATTGGGATCTGGTCGCACAGAGAACGCTATGCGCTGCCGTCCATCCATCCGATTTTCGGCGGCTTTCTCCTTCTGCTCAAGAAGATCACTTCGCGCCAGATAACGGCCAATCTCCAGACACCATGCCGCTTTTTTCTCCTTAAGAG
Organism: Magnetococcales bacterium HHB-1; assembly: GCA_052043475.1. GTDB lineage: Bacteria > Pseudomonadota > Magnetococcia > Magnetococcales > JBQGBW01 > JBQGBW01. The sequence goes on along the minus strand of JBQGBW010000009.1, from coordinate 34,410 downwards.
GCGCTCCAGAAAGCAGATCAAGCGTATGATCATGCAGGTTAAGCCGAACTTTCTGCCCCTTGGAGAGATCCATCACCACAGCCACCGGCCAGTCGTTCTCTTTTTCGATATGGTGGCTGACAATACCACGAAACTTTCGCGAAGCTCTTTTTTTCATCATTGATCATCTATCGTTTTTTATCGATCACACACTACTCAAAAAAGATAATTTTAAGTAGACCAAAAAGAAAGACAAGCGCAAAAGCCAGCCAGACACTCCAGTGGTGCCACCGGGCACGAAAGGATGGTGCTGCATCTTCTCCACCTTCAGGCGTGGAACGCTTTAATTTCTCTGCATGATCATCTGCTTGAACAGGGGATGCGCGTCTGCGCTCCCCCCGATTGCGTTGGCCTCTTGTAATAAGCACGATATGTCCATCTCAAAAAAGCGGGACTTAAAGTTCCCTTAAGTAGAAAAAATGAGTAAAACCATTTTAGCAGATGTTTGGCAAAAATTAAATTTTGTCGTATCCTTAATCTTAAAAAGAGAGAAAAACTTAAAAAAGTCCCTTGATGAAAAACAGACATGACAACATGCATTTTTCCCTATTTTTTAAAATAGAGCAACCCACTCCTCCCATATCAAAACTTGATCTGCAAAATCAGAGCAAAGATGATCTTAAAAAAGAGAGAAAGAAGCGCAAGATCTTTTGTAAATCGTGCCGCAATACCATCACAGATCATAAACATAAAATAAATGTTCTTGGTAGTCACACCCATACCTTTAAAAATCCCAGCCAGATCTATTTTAATGTGGGCTGCTTTCAAAAGGCTGGTGGGTGCCTGGTATTGGGTACGCCCATCGCAGAATATAGCTGGTTTAAAAGTTATCGCTGGCAGATGGCGCACTGTCAGCAATGCAATCAACATCTCGGCTGGTTTTTCTCAAGCAATGCAGAACAGACCTTCTTTGCCCTTATTCGTGACCTACTTCTTGATCCACGCTAAAAAACGCATTTTATCTTTCAATTGGGGCTATTTTATGTTTGAATCATCACTAATTAATGATTCTTTTATATTTAAAGAGCAAGAGGTTCCAATGCGCATGTTTAGAGTTATCCTCACGCTGTGCTGTCTCTTTTTTATCACGTATACCGAAGCGGGAACCACGCTGGAAAGCATTAAAAAGAAAGGGTATATCCAATGCGGTGTCAACCGTGGCCTGCCAGGCTTCTCTAATCCAGATAAAACAGGAAACTGGAATGGACTCGATGTAGACTACTGTCGCGCGGTATCCGTAGCCCTCTTCGGAAAGCCAGGCCGCGTTAAATTTACGCCCTTAAACCCCAAAGAGCGTTTTACCGCACTACAGTCTGGCGAGATCGATATCCTCTCCCGCAACACAACCTGGACCCTCTCCAGGGATACCGCTTTGGGTTTTAATTTTGTCGGTGTTATCTACTACGATGGTCAAGGATTTATCATTAAAAAAGATCTCGGCGTAAATAGCGCCCGCGAACTGGATGGCGCCACCATCTGTGTAGAGACAGGAACCACCACTGAACTTAACTTAGCAGACTACTTTCGCGCCCATAATATGAAGTATCAGCCGGTGGTTTTTGAGAATGGTGATGAAGCAATTGCGGCTTATGACTCGGGACGCTGTGATGTGTTCACCACAGATCAATCAGGACTCTACGCCCAACGCATTAAGCTTAAAGATCCAAAGCAGCATAAAATTCTTCCCGATATCATCTCCAAGGAGCCTCTAGGGCCTCTGGTACGTCAAGGAGATGAAGCGTGGTTTGATATCGCAAAATGGACGCTTTTTGCGCTGATTAATGCCGAAGAGTTAGGCGTTACATCTAAAAATATAATCGAGCAGAAAAAAAGTAACAATCCCGCCATAAAACGCCTCTTAGGCACATCTGGGGATATGGGGAAAAAACTGGGATTAGAGCCAAAATGGGCGGCGAATATTATTCAACATCTGGGAAACTATGATGAAATATTCCAGCGCAACCTAGGGCCAAAAACCACATTGAAGATCAAGCGAGGATTAAATGCCCTCTGGAATCAGGGCGGCATTATGTATGCCCCGCCGTTTCGCTAGAAAATGACTTTTTTAAATTTAAAGATAAGAGCCTGGGGAAGCCAGCTTCTCTTTTTTATCCTGGGTGCGGGCGTTCTCACCTATCTGTTTCGCAATGCACTCAATAATATGGAAAAAATCGGCATCCAATCCGGATTTGATTTTCTCTCCCAGGAGTCAGGCTTTGATATCATTCAGTATCTTATCCCCTATCACGCCCAATCCACCTACTTCGATGTTTTCTGGGTTGGATTAACCAATACCCTACTGGTGGCGGTAATCGGTATTATCTTAGCCACTATTTTAGGGGTTACCATCGGTATCGCGAGGCTCTCCAGCAACTGGTTAGTCGCGCAATTGGCGATGGTCTATATTGAGATCTTGCGCAACATTCCTCTGCTTCTGCAACTTTTCTTCTGGTACTTCGCAGTGTTGCGCACCCTGCCCATGCCACGCCAGAGCCTCTCTCCAATTGAAGGTGTTTTTCTCAATATCCGAGGTCTCTATCTCCCCAGTCCACAACTCACTTTGGATTATACGTTTTTTTTCATAATCACAATCATCGGCGCCATATCACTGCTATGGATTAGCTGGCGGAAAAAAAAGGCAAAGATCGCGCTTAAAAAGCTTCTCCTCACCGCTTTAGGCATTATTCTCCTCAGCATGGTGGCAAGCAGCTCCATCACCTGGCAAAGGCCTGAGTTGCGCGGTTTTAACTTTACAGGAGGGTTAACCATCCTGCCCGAACTGGCCGCACTGGTTCTTGCATTAACCCTCTACACCGCCTCCTATATTGCTGAAATTGTCCGCGCCGGAATTCAATCGGTGGATCGAGGTCAGAAAGAGGCCGCCGCCGCTTTAGGGTTAACCCGCACGCAAGCACTTAAAAAGATTATCTTTCCTCAAGCCATAAGGGTAATTATCCCCCCCCTCACCAGCCAGTATCTCAATCTGATTAAAAATTCCTCTTTGGGTGCGGCCATCGCTTATCCTGAGTTGGTCTCCGTTTTTGCGGGCACAACGCTCAATCAGACCGGCCAGGCGATTGAGATTATCGCGATGACCATGGCTTTTTATCTCACCATCAATCTAACCCTCTCCGCCTTAATGAACCTCTATGATAAAAAACGGGCCTGGGGGTAGATCATGACCACTTATCCATTAATTAAACCGCTTCGTTGGCTTCGGATTAATCTATTTTCCTCCCCTTTCAACATCTTTCTGACACTACTCTCCAGCTATTTTCTCTACATCACCCTCCCTCCCCTGCTCTCCTGGTTAATCCTAGATGCCAACTGGTCAGGCTCAGATCGTCACGCCTGTACAGGTGAAGGGGCTTGCTGGGTTTTTATTCGTGCGCGCCTTAATCAGTTTATCTATGGACTCTATCCTCAGAGTGAATACTGGCGCCCCAATCTTGCTCTACTGCTCTTTACTCTCCTATCCATACCGCTGTTTATTGATAAATTCCCCTATAAAAAATGGGCTCTGATAGGATTGTTAATCATCTATCCTGGAATTAACGTTATCCTACTCCATGGCGGATGGTTTGGACTTTTAGAGATTGAAACACCGCGCTGGGGCGGTCTGATGCTCACCCTGATTATGGCGGCCATCGGTATGATTCTCTCTTTTCCCTTAGGTATACTTCTCGCTTTAGGACGGTTATCAAAGCAACCGCTCTTTAAAGCCGCCAGCACCGCTTTTATTGAGCTCATAAGAGGCGTTCCTCTGATTACCATCCTCTTTATGGCCTCCGTGATGTTTCCCCTCTTTATGCCTGAAGGAATTGATTTTGATAAAATGGTCCGCGCCTTAATCGGCATCACCCTTTTTCAGAGCGCCTATATGGCGGAAGTGATCCGTGGCGGATTGCGCGCCGTTCCTAAAGGACAGTATGAGGCCGCCACCGCTTTAGGCATGAACTACTGGCAGAGGATGCTCTGGATTATCCTTCCTCAAGCGCTAAAAGTCTCCATCCCTGGCATTGTAAATACTTTCATCGGTCTGATTAAAGATACCACCCTGGTGGTGGTGATCGGACTGTTGGATCTCTTAGGGATTGTGCAGGCGGTACTCAGTGATCCAGATTGGCTGGGTTATGCCACAGAAGGGTATGTTTTTATCGCTTTTATCTTTTGGCTGCTCTGCTTTAGCATCTCTCGCTACAGCCAGCATATTGAACGCACTCTACAGACGGATCGACCTTAAAACCAATAGATCTAAAGAAACATGAATAAAACAGTCATCGAAATGATCAATGTGCATAAATGGTTCGATAACTTCCATGCGCTCAAAGGCATTGATCTCACAGTTAAACAGAGCGAGCGCATCGTGATCTGTGGTCCCTCTGGCTCAGGGAAATCAACCCTGATAAGATGTTTAAACCATTTAGAGCCCCATCAATCCGGCACCATCAAGATTAACGATCAAACCTTAACCCATAACCTCAAAGATATTGAGTCGGTGCGTCGCAATGTGGGCATGGTTTTCCAGAAGTTTAATCTCTTTCCACACCTCACAGTGCTTGAAAACTGCACCATCGCGCCGATGACCGTTTTAGGTTTATCTCAAAAAGAGAGCGAAGCGACCGCAAGACACTATCTTACGCGAGTAAAAATCCCTGAACAGGCTTCACGCTATCCCAGTCAACTCTCCGGAGGCCAACAGCAGAGGGTCGCCATTGCCCGCAGTCTCTGCATGAAACCAGAGATCATGCTCTTCGATGAGCCCACCTCCGCCCTTGATCCTGAGATGATCAAAGAGGTCCTGGATGTGATGGCGGAACTCGCCAATGAAGGGATGACCATGATCTGTGTCACCCATGAGATGGGATTTGCCCGCACAGTGGCGGACCGCATTCTCTTTATGGATGAGGGATGTATCATCGAAGAGAACAGACCGGAACTTTTTTTTAGTAAACCAAAATCAGATCGCACAAAGCAGTTTCTCAGCCAGATTCTTCATTAAAAAGAGTTCAAAACTTTCTAGATTTTTTTATTAACTACGCAATAAGCTCATCAATGAGCTAATGATATTCTCGGAAGGAACACGGTACGCAAGAAAAAAAATCTCTATTGCTTGAAAACTTCATCAATTGAAGAAGCGTCCAGGATTCGGTCCCCCAAAATCTCCAGACTTTGAGAATCTGCTGTTTTGAGCTTCTCATTAGCCCAAGCAGGGACGTTGCCGAATTTTTTCTGGAGAAGGCGTTGGAGAAGTTCAGCTTGACCTTCTGCTTTGCCTTCTGCTTTGCCTTCTGCTTTGCCTTCTGCTTTACCTTCTGCTTTGCCTTTAGCTGCGCTCTGTTTTAGACGTTTTTCAAGCCTTGGCAATGAGAACAGTTCATCATCTGGTGACGATTCCACCATCGCCTCAAACCACTCTTTGCCCAGTTCGGCAATATAACCTGTCGTAATTCCATCAGCTTCAATATTCTCCATAGATCCTTTCATCAACAATCTCCATAGACCAGCAACAATACGTCCAAATTTTATTGACCGTTCCAGTGATCGTAGGCCAGCGTTTGTCGTAACGCGCTTTCATTCAGGCTTTCAGTTACCTTTAATTCTGCGAGTATATGATCAACTTCGAGATCTCGCAGGCCATCAGCTAACAGCAAACGCTGTTCATCGGTCCACCGTTTTCCTCTACGACGAATAAGCAGGATATCAACCCTGGGAGATTCGATAACCTTTACCTCTGGGCGCACCTCAATGCCGACTGGCTGCAAAAGCGTTTTCAGGGTATCAGCAACCAGGCAATGCCAACATGTTCTTTTTTCCTGTTTTCTCAAAACGTTTTTTCTCCCAGAGAACCCGCTGTGAGTGGCAGTCACATTTTTTGCATTTGCAGTTCTGCTTACCGGTACGCAAATTTTTTTCTCTATTGCTTGAAAACTTCATCAATTGAAGAAGCGTCCAGGATTCGGTCCCCCAAAATCTCCAGACTTTGAGAATCTGCTGTTTTGAGCTTCTCATTAGCCCAAGCAGGGACGTTGCCGAATTTTTTCTGGAGAAGGCGTTGGAGAAGTTCAGCTTGACCTTCTGCTTTACCTTCTGCTTTACCTTCTGCTTTACCTTTAGCGGCGCTCTGTTTTAGACGTTTTTCAAGCCTTGGCAATGAGAACAGTTCATCATCTGGTGACGATTCCACCATCGCCTCAAACCACTCTTTGCCCAGCTCGGCAATATGACCTGTCGTAATCCCGTCAGCTTCAATATTCTCCATAGATCCTTTCATCAACAATCTCCATAGACCAGCAACAATACGTCCAAATTTTATTGACCGTTCCATTAACCCCGAGCGCTTGATAGTCTCAAAGGCTTTTTTTCGCTCTGCCCGCTGACTTGCGAACATTTTGAGTGGCGCATTGTGTGGTTCATTCGATAGCTTGTTCAACAGGATAACACGAAGTGACCCACACCAGGGAGAATTTTTGCAAGCATAGACTCCCGCTGGCCCCAAAGGTTCAAAGCCGAACTGCTCCAGGATATCACCCCGCGGCGTCTTGGCACTGATCAACACGCTCTGCAATTGCTTTCTGGGGAGTTCTTCACCGATCAGGAAAAAGTGATCATAGGCCAGCGTTTGCCGCAACGCGCTTTCATTCAGGCTTTCAGTTACCTTTAATTCTGCGAGTATATGGTTGGCTTCAAGATCTCGCAGGCCATCAGCTAACAGCAAACGCTGTTCATCGGTCCACCGTTTTCCTCTGCGACGAATAAGCAGGATATCAGCCCTGGGAGATTCGATAACCTTTACCTCTGGGCGCACCTCAACGCCGACTGGCTGCAAAAGCGTTTTCAGGGTATCAGCAACCAGGCAATGCCAACATGTTCTTTTTTCCTGTTTTCTCAAAACGTTTTTTCTCCCAGAGAACCCGCTGTGAGTTGACGCTCGCATTATCCATTGTATTTTTGCTTTATGACGCAGTAATTATACTATTTAAAAGTATTATCCATGACAGCACTATTTCTGCATATTTATCCAGAGTGCAAGACGACGCCCTAAACTGCTGGGAGGGAGTTGATCCCACGCCAGATTTTCACGCAATACAGCCCCCGGCATACCATCGACAACACAGGTTTCAGGCGCTTGCGCAAGAATAGGCCACGCTTTTTCATCAAAAAGCCGCGCCCCTTTAAGACCATCCTCTCCCATACCGGTCATAATCACCGCCACCGCACTATGCTTTACACACTGACAGGCCGACTCCAAGAGCGCATCCACCGATGGATGGAAGGTGTATTGTGGTAGATCAACCACCTTTAAGGTAAATGTCCCTAAAGAACTTCGTTTTATCTGGGCATCGGTTCCGCCAGGAAGAATCACAACCTGCCCATTTTTCAGAGTCATACTCTGTTTTCCTTCGAGCACATCAAGCCCTGTACTCACACGCAGATGATCGGCAAATCCCCCTGTAAAGGCTTCTGGCATATGTTGGGCAACCACAAGGGGAATATTCAACTTACCCATCGCTTTGAGCATTTCAGGTAACATGCGCGGGCCGCCTGTGGATATTCCCACCAGAGCAAGATCAATCTTTTCCTGGGGACGTGAACCGCGTCGTTTGGGAGGCAGAGCGGTCGGTGAAGTTTTCAGGGGGGGAAGCGTTGTTTTTCTTGAGGAAATACCACTATTTTTTGGTAAATTTGCTTTTGCATATTGAAGCAGACCACGCCGCGCCCAGTAACGCACTTTATCGAGCAGCTCTTTCTGTATTTTAACAATATCGAGCTGAACAAAAGAGGAGGCTTTGGAGATGTAGTCCACCGCCCCTATAGAGAGCGCTTTGATGGTGGCGGGGGCATGGGCTTTGGTGAGGCTGGAGAGCATGATAATCGGCACAGGACGATTTTCAAGAATGCGCTGGGTCGCTTCTAAACCATCAATGCCGGGCATCTCGATATCCATGGTGATGACATCGGGCTTGGTCTCTCTCGCAAGATGAATGGCAGAAGCGCCATCCTTGGCTTCGCCTACCACCTTAATATCGGGGGCATCCTCAACCATTTTGCGTATGGCGATGCGCATAAATCCTGAATCATCGACCATCAACAGCTTAATCATCTATTATTCTCCAAAATCCGATCCATGGGGAGTGGAATGCGAAAACGTAAACTTAACACGCCTTGGGCGTTGACGTAGGTTTTATCAAAGATTTCTGGAAGCGGTGCAGGGAGCGGCGGTAGGGGGTGAAAATCTTTATCTTGAAGTTGGGTCAAGCGTAGCGCTTTATCGATACGAAAAGCAATGGGAAGCTGTTCGTGATCATAGCGACAGATAATATCACTATAGTTTTTCTCAGGTGGGCTATTGATATTGAGAAGTTTTCGACTGTCAATGAGTTGGATGGGGGTATCTCTCCAGATAATAAAGCGTCCTAAGTTGGCCTCCTTCTCAACCTCTTCTAAGTTGGATGCAGGAAGAATCTCTAAAATGGTTTGCGCATCAAGAAGAAAGCGGAAGGGACCGGCAATAATGAGAAGATAGCCTGTACTCATGCAGCGCTCCGCTCTGAAGAGGTGGGCGGCTTACCGAAAGCATTTCGGTTTTTCCGTTCAGCAAGAAGAAACAACTCCTCAACATCAAGAATCAGAACGACACGGCCATTGCCAAGAATGGAAGCGCCACCAATGCCAGGAAGTGCGGCCAGTTGGGGGTGGATATCTTTGACAAAGAGCTCCTCTCGATTGTAGAGGCGCGTCACCGTGATCCCAATGCGGTTTTTACCATTGGTAAGAACAACCACATGAAGATTCTCCGTATAAGGCTCTTTTTCAGGGGTATTACTTAAAAGGTGGGATAGCGGATGAATGGGAAGAAAATGTTGCCGTAAAGGGATCGCCTGTCGCCCTTTGATCGATTGGGTTTTTCTCCTGGGGATCTCTAGAATCTCTGAGACAAAACGGTCAGGAATCGCCAGGGTATGACGAGCACTCTCCACTAAAAGAACATTCTGGATCGCAGCGGAGAGAGGGAGTTTAAGCGTGACATTGGTGCCCTGGCCCAACTCTGAACGCACATCCACCTCGCCTCCTAAGCGAGAGACCAGTGTCTGCACCACATCCATCCCCACACCACGGCCAGAGGTCTCTGTCACCTTCTCAGCGGTGGAGAATCCTGGATGAAAAATGGTTTGAAAAATGGCTTCAGGAGGAAGGGAAAGACTCTCTTCTGGCGTGAATATACCGCGCTCAACCGCCTTTTGACGGATTTTTTCAGCATCCAAGCCCCGGCCATCATCCTGCACCGTGATAAACACACGATTCCCCCTCTGAACCGCACTCAACTCTAGTTTTGCAGGCGTGGTTTTATCCGCCTGTTCACGCTCCTCCGGAGGCTCTAAACCATGATCCAAGCTATTGCGCACCATATGCATCAGAGGATCGACCAGGGCATCGACCATGCTTTTATCGATACGCACCTCCTGACCTGAGAGCACCAGCTTAACCTCTTTTCCTGTTTTTCTCGCCAGATCACGAACCACACGCGGAAAGCGTTTGAACACGGTTTCAATAGGAACGACCCGCAAAGCCATCACATTTTCCTGGAGTTGCAGAAGCGCTCCTTGAATCTGATGTTCCGATTGAATCAAGGTTTGGCGCTGCTCCATAAGCAACTCCTGGTGCTGCATAATCTGGTCTGCAATCGCTTCCGTGTTGCCATCTTGACGTAGATCTTCAGAGAGTTTTTTTAAGGCGATGAGCGATTGGCGCACCTTCTCATCATGGATCACATGGGAGAGTTGGCTGCGCACCAGAACCATTTCACCGATACGGTTCATAAAGGTATCAAGGGTTTCTCCGGTGACGCGAATAATATTATAGCTGTGACCACTCTTTCTTGCAGGAAGAGGCTCTTTTTTTGAAGTACCCTTCTCTTTTTCTGGAGCACGCTTTTTGGGGGGAGGATCGGCTGGTGGTGAAGCAGAAGAAGGTGACGTAAGCGATTGAACGCTAAACAGCGCTCCTGAAGCATCAATCTGATTGAGTTTTTTCAGAATATCATCCTGAGTCTCAAAGCTGGTGATGAGAAACTCAAACAGACTCTGTCCCTGATGAAAAAGAGAGCGACTGGTAATGGCCATCGCTTCTTCTGTAGCCCAGGTAAAAAAAGCGTCACTGGCCTCAGGCGCACTGTCTAAGTCGGCAATAATCGTATAGAGATGCTGCCCCTGAGCCATCGCACCTTTAAGATCCTGCACATTCTCCGGGGTAAGAATTTCTTCAAGCTCTTCAGAGAGTTCAAATGCTTTAAGGACCTCATCCTGCTCTTGAGTGGCTGTTGGGGTGGTGAGGCGTTGACGGATATCTAAAGCGAGTTCTTCAACCTCCTCTTCGGTAAAAGGAGAAGACTCCCCTTCAGCTTGTGCCTGATAACTCAGCCGAGACCAGTTTATAATCTGACTGAGTTGGTTGGAGAAAGCGATGCTGGGTTCAAGAAGGTTTTCTGTGGGGCGATGAAAGATATCCGCCAGCAGAAGAATTAAAGGATAAGCCGGGGTATCGGGATAAAGGCTTAAATAGTGATAAAGCGCTTCGGCTGACGCGGCAATGTTTAAAGCTTCTTTGGTGCGTGATTCAGTCTCTTGAGGAGGCCACTGGTCGAGTTGATTGCTTAACGTTTGAAAAAGAGGGTCGAGTTGATCGAACAGTTGTTCTGCCAGTGCTTTGGTGAGTGTCGATGCACCACAACTGTTGTGGATCTCTTTTTCCAGGTCAGTGATAATCTCACGAACATTAAAGAGCGTTTTTATATTATCCTCAACAGGATAAGGTGGCACGCTCATGTTTGTTTTAAGCTGCTGAAACGCCTCATGCAGATGTTGAAATTCCATCACCTCTGCGGCATTCTCCAGAGCATAGAGGGCATCTAAGGCGGCAGAAGAGGGCTCATCTGATGGGGTGAGCAGTTGTGCTAAAAGAGGCAGTTCTGTTGTGCAGAGTTCAGCGAAGAAGGTTAACATCTCAGGATCAGCATTAAAGATCTTAGCAGATGCCTCAATCTGTGCTTCAGACGACGTCTGTGAATCGTCCTCTTTTGCAACCTCTTCTGGAGACGCTTCGACCTCTGGTGAAACCTCTCCAGAAAGCGCCTGCTCTAAGCGCTTCAGCAGTGTTTCAGGAGGCGCACCATTTTTTCGCTCTTCAACCGCATCATCGCGAAGATCTTTTAAGGCATCCAAGGCATCAAGAAGCAGCGCACTGATTTGGGGAGTAAGCTCAAGATCGCCGCTACGAATGAGACCTAAAAGGTCTTCGGAGCGATGCGCCACGCTCTCCATACCGGTCATCTCCATGGCCCGGGAGAGTCCTTTGATGGAGTGAAAAGCGCGAAAGAGTGCGGAGATGGTTTCGCTATCCCCGGCATGATCCTCCAAAGCGATCAAAATTGATTCAATCCCTTCGGTATGCTCCTCGGTTTCAATGGCAAACTGTGACCAGAGGGTTTCGATAAAATCGTCCATCTTGGTGCCTCACTGCGGCTTTTAACAGGAAGAGTCCATCTTGTTCTCCCCTTTGTTTCTCTAGAGAGATCGACTAACTACCAAGAACTTTATGAATGGCCTCTAAGATAGGGCGTCCCTGTTTGCGCTCTAAGTCCATGGAGACCGCACCGGAGGGTTTGGCAATCACCTCTACAGCGCCAAGGCGCCGCGCTTCCATCGCTTGAGGAGAGCCCACTTGAGCCACGGAGGAGATGATAATCACTTTTGCACGACTGATCAGGCGAAGTTTTTTCAGACACTCCAAACCATCCATTTCAGGCATTTCGATATCGAGCAGAACAATATCGGGTTTAGTGGCTTTCGCCTTATCCAGGGCGACCAGGCCATTTTGGGCATCGGCAGCCACCTCCAAAGCCTCATCGGATTCAATGATTTTACGGATGATGACGCGCATCATGTAGGAGTCATCGACAATCAAAATTTTTTTCTTCATTGCATCATACTCTTTAAGAAAAAGAACGTAAGGCTTAGACAGGTTCTTCGGTCGTGGAGAAGGTATCAAAAGGTTTCATGGTTAAAATAGACCAGAGCACACCATTGAGATTGCCCACGGCTGTGATCATCTCATGAGAGGTGTGATGAACGGGCTCGATATTCTCTTCGGCAATTTTAATCACGCGAAAAACCCGGTCTGTAAGCAGCGCCCAGAGCGACGCTTTTGTGCGTGCCACCACAAAAGCCTGATAAGGCGAGGGCTTGGTGGATTGGTGGAGCATTTTACGTAAGTCCGCCACCGGAAGCGCTTCACCACGGATCTGAGCCAATCCGTGCAGATGGCCTGACGCACTGTTTGGCGTGGGCTCTGGTGGGTGAAATTCAGAGACCCACTGCACCTGCTCTAAAGGGAGGGCGCAATTTTCATTACCCACCTTAAAAGAGAGAAAGTCATGGGTGGTCTCACTCTTCTCATGGAGAGGGTGTATATCTCTTTGCGAAAGAAACATCTGATAGCGCATCAACGCACGTTCTGAGACCAACCCCTCAGGACGAATCAGGGCGGTCATCCGGTTATTCTGGTCACGAATAAAGCTTTCGAAGTGACCCTGATTATCAAGAGGTCGGTGAATTTCTCGATCACTGTGGCGCTGAATGCCACAGATACGATCCACCGAGAAGCCCAGCAACGTATCTTCTCGCTCAAGAATAATAATCGCGGGAGAGAAATCGGTGACAGGCCCGCCTAAAGCAGTGAGTAAAGAGAGGGTGAGCAGAGGCGTTCCGCGTAGAGAGGCGAGTCCTAGAACCTCTTTAGGCGCTTTGGGCAGTGGGGTAATTTTAGGAATTTCCGCCACCTCAGAGACACTCTTTAGAGGAAACGCATAGGACTCTCCGCCACATTCACAGACAAGAACAGGCGTCAGGTCGCTTCTAAGCTTATTCTTTTTACCTGAATGATCTTCAAGCCCCAAGGGGCCATCACCCTTGGGTAGATCGGTACTCTGAAATTGCTCCAAACCCATTTTTTCAGGATCAAGGAGCAGTGCGGTACGGCTTTTCCAGGTCAACTCCCCGATGGTGGCGGTGTGGCTTTTCTCTTTTTCAGCAAAAAGATGGTACTGTTCAGGCTCCAGATAGGCCATAGCAGCAACACGATCAATACGAAAAGCGAAAAGATAACCGTTCGCCTGAGCGATAAGAAGCGCCCCTTCTGAGGATGTTTTTGCTATGTTTTCTTCTTTATCGCCGTTTAGATGCGTGCCAAGATCGATCTGGGTGAGGATCTGTCCACTGATATTGACCAGACCATCCACATGGGGAGGTGTAAAGGGGACCGGAGTGACCGGCACCGGTTCGGAGACCAGTTGCACTTTTTCGGTGGGAAATGCAAAACAGTCGTCGCCAACATCAAAGAGGACAAAGTTCATTTTCTTACAACTCCTTAGTCAGAGGGCTTCATGCGTTTCTCATAGCAGATGGCATTGGCCATGACATGAGCAGAAAAGTATTGTGGTATAAGCATGGAGTCACAGGCACCTAACGCGAGTGTTGCTCCAGGCAGGAGGGATTGCCAAAGGAGTTTCTGCACATTTCTTTTTGTTGGATTATCAAAGTATATTAAAACATTACGGCAAAGTACAAGGTTAAAATCTGTGGCAGGAGGGCTCTTCTCTTGCAGGTTAAAAGCGCTAAAATGAACGATAGGGCGCACAAAGGAGCGGATACGGCCCATTTTAGCCTGACTTAAGGGAACATCCGGACCATTGGGCGTGCGACGAAATTTAAAAAAGCGGCTGTAGGTGGGAGAGAAGTTACGAAAGGCGTTGAGACGCCCTGAACGTCGATAGATTCCTGCTTTGGCGTGACTCAGTGATCGATTGGAGATATCTGTGCCGAGGATTTTAACCGACCAGTCGTGATGCGGCACAATTTCGCCACTTTTTCTCTCTCTGGCGACACCGGCTTTAAGCATCGCCTCTAAGGTAAGTATAGCTAAAGTGTAGCTCTCCTCCCCTGTAGAGGTTGCCGCAGACCAGATGTGGATCTGGGGGCTGTTTTTTTGCCGCTGTTCCTCAATAATTTGCGGAATGATCTGACGGCGAAGCATCTCGATCTGAAAACGATCACGAAAAAAATAGGTTTCAGGAACAATAATATGCTCTGTGATCGTACGCCAGAGTTGATGCGTCCAGGGCAGAACCGCTAAAAGGGAGATCTCTGATTTCAGCGCCTCAGGAGATTTATCTTTGAGATAAAGATCAAGCTTTTTTTTCAGGCTATCGCTGGCTTCTAGGCCGGTGGTCTCTTTTAAGTGGCTTAATATTTTGTTTTTCGCCTGTTTCCTTGCATCCTGATCAATAATCGATTGCACATCAAGCGGCCTGCGACACGCCTTGGCACTTCGCTCTTCTGTTGCACGCTCAAGTTCAACGGTGGCCGACTCAACGGTGAGAGAAGAAGGCCGTTTTCTTCTATTTTTTTTTGTTGGAATGGTATGGGGCAGTTTAATCTCAGCGGCTTTTGGGGGAGAGAGGCGTTCGATCTGTTGCAATCCTTCGCGCAACCTTTGCAGATTTTTATTGAGTGATTCAGACGCGGATCGATGATCTTTCATTGGAAAGCTCTTAAACTTAGAGGATTCTGATTAAGCCTTTTTTTAGATTCGATAATCACGGCTACTTACGCCTCTTTTTATCTTTTTGATCTGTTTTTATCGTAACGTCTAAGCTTAGACGTTACGATTTTCTTATCTATTTCATCTATTTAAAGTTGGAAACGCTCGACCAGAATACGGGTTTGATCGGCAAGTTTAGAGAGATCGATCACCGTTGCGGTAATCTCTTCAGAGGCCGACGCATTGGTTTCACCAATGGTGCGTAGCGAGCCGATATTCTGGTTGATCTCAGTCATTGTGGCACTCTGCTCTTCCATGGCAGTGGCAATCTGATTGAGCAGTGTTTCTGAGTTTCTGGCGGCATTGAGGATCACCTCCATCTCTTCATTCACGGTTTGGGCGGTCACCTCGGCGGCTTCGGCCTCTTTAACCGCCTGATCCACCAGATTCTCAATATCTTCTACCGATTCGGCGGTATTTTCAGCCAGTTTGCGCACCTCTTCAGCAACCACGGCAAATCCTTTCCCATGTTCACCGGCGCGTGCGGCCTCAATGGCGGCATTGAGCGAGAGCAGGTTGGTTTGATTGGCGATTTTGCCGATCATGCCAGTAATTTTACTGATTTTCTCACTATTAAGCGCGATCTGATGCACCACAGAGACCATCTGATCCATCTTTTCGCGTCCAGAGAGTACACGGGTGGCGGTATCTTTGGCAGCACTGTTGGCGCTATCAATACTTATAGAGACATCGGTGATCGCATCGGTGGATTGATTGACCGCAGTGGCCACCTGGGTTGTGGCGTTCATCTGATTTTGGGAGCCATCGGAGACCTGCCCCACAGCGGTACTGGTCTGCGAAGCGGCGGTGGCCACATGGTGGGTATTTTGCGCCACATGCAAAAGGGTCTCTTTAAGCCCTTCGATGGCGCCATTGAGTCTTTTGCTTAAAATATTTAAAGAGCCTTTATAGTTTGTGCCAACCGTCTGTTTTAAGTTTCCATCGGCCATATTTTGAGAGATGGTGCTGATATCCTCAATAGCCTGCTCTAAGTTATCAAGGAGGCTGTTAAAGGCCATTGCGGTTTGCGCAATTTCATCTTTACCACGCACTTTACTGCGTGCTCTAAAATCTCCTGTATTGGCCACCTGAGTGATGGTCTCGGAGAGTTCAATGATCGGTGGCGTAAGTTGGCGTGTTAAATAGATCGCGATACCAACGCCACTTAAGATGATAAACAGCCCGATAACCAGGGCGAGTGTAATGGTCTGCTCAACATCGCTATCGGTCTGCGCCTGTTTGGTGCGCATATCTTCAGAGATCTGTTTAACACCACGTTCGATAAGCGGCTCTGTTTTATGAATCCAATTGCGCATATGATCGATACTGTTCTGTTTTTTCTTCTCCTGAGCAACTAAGGCGTGAAACTTGTTCTGGTAGGATATCAGACGCTCTAAGACATGCTGTTTGATGGTATCGCTGATTGCATCAGAGTCATCCATCTCCTTTTTAAAGACGATGATTCCTTTATCAAATTTTTTACGGTATTTATCCTGTTTACGCAGAAGAAAATCTTTTTCGTGACGTCTGAGCATCAGGAGTGGCGTATAGAGGAAGGAGAGTTTTTTCTCTTTAACAATCGTCTCAATGCCATGCGCCGCCTGGCGAAAGGCGCCTTGCAACCCTGAGTTATGATCCAACCCCATGGTTTCGAAAGCCATGGTAACTTTGGCAAAGGCGTTGCGGTACTCCTGAACCGCATGGGTTAGCGCATCTAAGTTATTCTGAGATATGTTTTTATAGTTAAGATCTTTTAAATGGTTAATCTCTGTGAGAATCCGGTTGGCGGCACTTTCAACCTTGGCAACATATTTTTCATCTTTTCTGAGGATAAAGTCTTTCTCAGCACGGCGCGCTTGCAGCATATCTCTTTCGATGTTTAAAAAGTGAACATGTGCGGGTTTTACCTGCTGTAAAAGGTGGTCATACTGATCTACAGTACCGCTTAAAATCCAGATATAGCCCACAATGGCGGCCGCTGTAAGCACCAGGACAGCACCAAAACCAATCGCCAGCTTGGCACCAATTTTCAACGCATCAAAGCGCATGGTCATACCCTCATTTATAATGTTGGCTTTAGTTCTTAATTACTTGTTTTTTTCTCTTATTCAGAAGAGGCATGAGACAAAGACGCTCTTTTCTCCTCAAAGGCTCACTAACTATAGCACAAACCTTTAGATAAAAGCAGGGATTACAATACCATAAATTTTTTTTTGCGATATACTAAAGACCATTAGGTATTACCGCAGATATTGCAGCGTCTTTAAGCACGAAGCAGCGCTTTAATAATGTTTTTTTGTTTTTAATTGAGAAAAAAATGTTATTGATGGGCTTTTTCTTATATAATCAACCCCTTGTTTGAAACAAAATGAATGCATAAGCAAAAAACATGGTACGATTGTTTACGCTTATGCGCGTTTGGTGTCCCTCTTGGAGGCGAGAAGATGCGTCTGGGATTGACCTGGAAGATTATCGCTCTTTTTCTACTGCTTACACTTATGGCAGCGACAACAATTATCGCTGTTCTCGACTATCAGAACCGCCATGCCTGGCAAAAATATCGCCGTGCAGAGATTCAGTCGCTTCTGGTTGCTGGAAAAGATCTCTTAACAACAAAATCACTGTTAGAAA
Organism: Magnetococcales bacterium HHB-1; assembly: GCA_052043475.1. Classification (GTDB taxonomy): domain Bacteria; phylum Pseudomonadota; class Magnetococcia; order Magnetococcales; family JBQGBW01; genus JBQGBW01. Next base: position 17,082 of record JBQGBW010000009.1, on the reverse strand, counting down.
AGAGAGACGATTCACAGATCGTCCGTTTTTTCACGCAACTCTTCTCAATCCTTGAACAGCCAGGGGAGCCAGTTTATCTCTACTTTCGTAATCAAAAAGGGATTTTTCAGGTTTGGGATCAAACGCAGGGTCTACATCCCCTCTCGGATATGGAGCAAAGGGTGCTCTCCGCCGACTGGCGTGAGTTATCCAATCTAAGTGTGTGGAAGTCAAACGATCATGTAAAGATCTTTAAAGCACGGGTCTGGATGCCCCTCTCTCTTCAGGGAGAGATGAATACCCTGGTTCTAGAAAACGCCATTCAAGGCAAAATGGCGACCGTTTTTAATCAGCAGGTGATCATTCTCCTCCTTGTGGTGATCTCAACAGGCTTGGCTGGCGTCTTCTTTCTTACCAGATATTTGATGGCGCCTTTAGAGAAAATCCGTCAGGCTATGGAGAGTTTTGAAACCGGTGCGGAGGATACGATCCGGCTGAAAATTAAAAAAGAGAGTGAGTTTGGAGCGATATTTCATGCATTCACAAGGCTTAAACAGCGCGTAAAAGAGAATACCCGCGAACTGGAGAAGCAGCGCAACTACACCACAGCGATCATGGATACTGCTGTGGATGCGATTATCATTATCAATAAGGCGGGATATATCGATTCAATCAATCCGGCGGCTGAAAAACTTTTTGGCTATGCCCATGGTGAGCTTTTGGGACAGAAAGTCAACTGCCTGATGCCTACGTACCACGCCACACGCCACGATCGCTATATTCAGGACTACTGCAAGACGCACCATAAAAATATTGTCGGCACCCAACGCGAAGTGCAGGGCGTACGCAAAAATGGCCAAAGGGTTCCTCTCGAACTCTCTGTCAGCGAGTTCTCTGTGGATAACAGCATCTTTTTTACAGGCATTCTCCACGATATCACAGAGAGAAAAGAGGCCGAACTCGCCCTGGCAAAAGCCAAAGAGAGTCTGGAAGATCGTGTGATGAAGCGCACGCAAGATCTAAAGAGAACCAATGAGATCCTGCAAAAAGAGATTGTTGAGCGCAAGCGCACCGAAGAGCAACTGCAATTGATGGGGAAAGTCTTCGATAATACCGGTGAAGGCATTATCATCACCGACAGTGAAACCCGGATTATCAATGTTAACCCTGCGTTTTGCCGGATCACGGGATACTCCAAAACCGAAGCCTTGGGAGAGACCCCCAGTCTAACCCGCTCAGATCGTCACGATGAACGGTTTTATCAGGCCATGTGGGCACAACTGGAGCGTACCGGTCAGTGGAGTGGTGAGATCTGGGATCGGCGCAAAAGCGGTTCAGTCTTCCCCAAAAAACTGACAATTAATGCCATCTATGATCGTGATAAAAAGGTGGTCAACTATGTGGGGATTTTCTCCGATATCAGCCAACTCAAGATGGCGGCGGATCGATTGGAGAAACTGGCCTACTACGATCCCCTGACCAAACTGCCTAACCGCATTCTTTTCCTTGATCGGCTGGATCAAGAGTGTCGCGCGGCGGCCAGACAGAAAAACAAACTGGCGATCTTCTTCATTGACCTGGATCGTTTTAAATATGTCAATGATACCTTAGGCCACGCTTTTGGCGATGAACTTCTGATTCAGGTCTCTGAAAGATTACAGGAGTGTGTGCGCGAATCCGATACGGTCGCGAGATTAGGCGGCGATGAGTTCACCGTGATTCTGCGTGCGGTTCAAGAGCAGTCACATATTATCCGTGTAGCTCAAGAGATCCTTCTTAAGCTTGCTGAACCCTTTATTCTGCAGGATCAGGAGATCTTCATCGGTGCCAGCATCGGTATCAGCATCTATCCAGATAACGGCCTTGATCATGCCGCATTAACCAAAAATGCCGATGTGGCGATGTTCCGCGCCAAAGAGAGCGGCAGAAATACCTACCGATTCTTCACCGAAGAGATGAATCAGGAGTCGTTGCGACGCTTAGAGTTAGAAGCCCTATTGCGTCGCGCATTAGAGCATGAAGAGTTCACCCTCTACTACCAACCAAAAATTTCTGCTCAAACAGGAGAGATCGTTGGCATGGAGGCTCTGGTACGCTGGATTCACCCTGATGGTAAAATTATCTCTCCAGCGGAATTTATCCCGGTCGCCGAGGAGACCGGCTTGATTTCACCTTTGGGAGAGTGGATTCTAGAACAAGCCTGTAAACAAACCAAACAGTGGGTTAATAAGGGGTATTCGCAACTCTCTGTTGCGGTCAATCTCTCTGCAGTCCAGTTTAAACGTAAAAATCTCCATGAAACCATCGAGCAGGCGCTCTCCGATCAAGGTTTGGCGCCACAACATCTGGAGGTAGAGATCACCGAAAGCATGGTGGTCGAAGATGTGGATAACGCCATTGAAACCTTACGCCGATTCAACAGCATGGGCTTGAAAGTCTCAATCGATGACTTCGGCACAGGGTACTCCTCACTCAGCTATCTGAAACGTTTTCCGATTCATGCTTTAAAAGTTGATCGCTCTTTTATCCGGGATCTCACCACGGATTCCGATGACGAAGCCATCGTCCGCGCCATTCTCTCCATGGCCAGTGATCTTGGCTTAAGCGTTGTTGTTGAAGGCGTTGAGAATGTCGCCCAACTTGCCTTCTTAAGAGATGTGAGTTGCCAACAGATGCAGGGCTATTTTTTCAGCCCTCCCTTAAGCGTAGAAGCGTTCACGCTCTTTTTAGAAGAGCACTATAAAAATCCATTCCCACTGCAACAGCTTGTTGATCAACATCACAACGAGACCGATTAACGCCCCAGGGTAAGATTATGGAAGACCTGCTACTGCTTGTCCATCGCATCCCCTACCCTCCCAATAAGGGGGATAAAATCCGCTCGTACCCACTCTTTCGCTATCTTTGCAAAAGATACCGCGTTCACCTTGGCACATTTATCGATGACCCAAAAGATCTGGAGTATCTCCCTCTATTGACAGAGATGGTTGAAGAAGCAGGCGGTGAACATAAAATTTTACGTCTCCACCCCCACTGGGCAAAGATCAAAGCACTCTCTGGATTACTCACAGGAAAACCACTCACCATCCCCTACTACGCAAGCCGCACAATGACTTCCTGGGTGAAATCTATTGTTGAGAAATATAAGATAAGTCACGCGGTCGCCTATTCATCCGCGGTGGCACCTTTTTTACTGGATCGACCAGAGCTTAAAAAAAAGGTGCTCGATTTTGTGGATGTGGACTCCCAGAAGTGGCGTCAATATGCTGAAAAAAAACAGGGGCTCTCCGCCTGGATCTATCGCCGTGAGGCGGAACTGCTCCTACAGTATGAACAGATGCTGGCGGAGGCGTTTTCAGTCGCCTTTTTTGTCAGTCAACAGGAGGCTGAAATTTTTAAACAGCTCTCCCCGCAAGTGGCTAAAAAAGTGGATTATTGGGAGAATGGTGTGGATCATCAACGCTTCTCCCCAGAAGAGCGTTATGAGAACCCTTATCCTCCTGAAGATAAAACCCTGGTTTTTACCGGTGCCATGGATTATTGGGCCAATGTTGAAGCGGTCTCCTGGTTTGCTGAACAGGTTTTCCCTGAAATCCAGCAACAGGTTCCTCTGGCACGTTTTATTATTGTCGGAGGCAATCCCACAGAAGAAGTCAAGAAATTAGCCGATTATTCTGGAATTACAGTGACAGGAAGGGTCGATGATGTACGGCCCTATCTAGCCTATGCCACCGCTGTGGTGGCGCCCTTACGCATTGCACAAGGGGTGCAGAATAAGGTACTCGAAGCGATGTCCATGGGAAAAGTGGTACTGGCGACAGAAAAAGCGATGGAGGGAATTAACGCACCTGTAATTTTAAAACAGACCGTCAGCGATGATCCTATAAAGTTGGCGAGTTTTGCAGTGCGTATTTTAAAGGGAGAAGATCCGATGCGCTGGCAGATGTTGGGCGATCTTGGTCGAGAGGTCATTTTAAAAAACTACCGCTGGTCAAACAACTTAAGGCGGGTGGGTAAGGCGCTGGAGAAGATTTAGATGCCGGATGATCGTCCACTAATTGTTCATGTGGCTTATCGCTTGGCAACCGGAGGGATGGAGACCGTTCTGGTCAATCTGATTAACCAGATCGATCATTTTCGTCACGCAGTGGTCTGCCTCACCGATTACAGCGATTTTAAAGCGCGCATATTTGATCCTGAGATCGAGATTTTTGCACTCCACAAAAAGCCAGGAAAAGATCCCGCTTACGCCTGGCGCTTCTGGAAATTGATGCGTAAACTAAAACCTGACATTGTACATACCTGCAATCTTGCGGCCCTTGAGTGCACACTCCTAGCCTGGCTGGCCGGTGTTCCTGTAAGCGTTCACGCCGAGCATGGTCGGGATATCTATGACCTGGAAGGGAAGAATCGCAAATATCAAATCTTAAGAAAGTTTTTCAGCCACTGGACCCACCGAATGATTGCGGTCTCCGGTGACCTTGAGCGCTGGTTAATTGATGATGTAAAGATTCCTGCGAAGAAAGTTATCCGGATTATTAACGGCGTTCCAGTCGAGAAGATCAATAGGCCACCTGAAAAAAAGATTGATCGCTTTCCAAAAGAGGCGTTTATTCTTGGCACGGTAGGAAGACTCTCACCGGTAAAAAATCAGTCATTTCTATTGGAAGTGTTTGCTGAACTACGGAATGAATCCACAGCATTCCAAAAACAGGCATTTCTGGTTTTAGTGGGTGATGGTTCTCTTCATAAAGAACTCAAAGCAAGAGTATCACAACTGGGTATTGAGGAAAATGTCTGGCTTGCTGGGGAACAAAAGGATGTCATCCCTTTTTATCATCTCTTCTCTCTTTTCCTCCTGCCCTCTTTAGCTGAGGGAACACCCCTCACGGTCCTCGAAGCCATGGCCGCAAGACTTCCTGTAATCGCCTCTAATGTGGGTGGACTACCAGAGCTTATCACACCCAATCGGGATGGCCTGCTTCTCCCAGTCTCTGATAAACTGGCCTGGAAAGAAGCCATTCTCAAGTTTTTTAATCATCCCAAAAGAGTAGAGAAAGAGGGATTATCTGCGGAGAGAAAAGCATTAAAACAGTTCTCCCTTGAAAAGATGACGAGGAACTATCTGTCACTGTTTCAACACCTGACAAATCGATGACATCGTGTTACCGGATAAAGGGAAAGGCTTTTTGAAAAAGTGATTTCTCCTGGCGAAGGATTTTCTCAAAAGGACAGTTGCTGTTGTTATTTGATGAGGCCACCCGGCTATTTTGTGATGTTCTCTGCACACTGCCCTGAGCACGATCTCTGATGCCGTTAAAGTTGATCTGGTAAGCGATGGAAGGGCCATTTCCCATGATTAACACTCCAGTTCTAAATGATATCTAATTCAACAAAAGCAGAATTTTCAGCCTGGGGCCTAACAAAGACTTAAAGAAACATCCCTGCTTAACCATTGATGAAATGCTAAAAGCTGCTTGAAAAATCCGCGATTACGATATCTATATGCAATGGCCGTTCCTGAACTATTTTGAAGCGTTTTTTTTAGTTATTTTTTTCAGAGGACGCACGGGCCGCTAAAGCACATTTTAAAAAAAGCTGTCCTTTGAGCACCTGGATCAGACGATCCTGCGATTCAAATATACGGCGGTCTGCGCGATCTGGATCGATCTCTTGAAGATATGATCTGGCAAGGATGCTACACATTGCCGGAAGCATCTCTTGATGATTGCGTAGCAAAGGGAACAGAATATGGGGCGTAATTCGATAGAGTAAAACATCTGTTTTACTGGTTACCGTACCTCTTTGCGGTTCGCCCACACACAAAGACATCGCTCCAAAATGTTTTGTTGCAATCAGTCGATGTATTTTTGGCGGCTGGGCACGGAAATCACTGGCGACATACTGGCACAACCCTTCAGCAATAAGATAGAGTGATTGATCTTCTTCGCCCATACCCACAATCGTAACCCCAGCAGGAAAAGTGATGGGCTCCATGGCCTCTGAAATCATTTTTTTCCATTCGGGGGGGAACGGACGAAACAGATCAATCTGATTAATGAGATTGATCCGATCTGTCGAATGATCAGAGGGATGCATAATGCCGGCATCTTGCAATCGCGCCAAGAGACTGCGGGTGACAGAATTGTTCACTTGATCCTGCTCTTGGAATTCAGCATGCCAAAAATGAACATGACAGCAAATCGTCTGTTCAGATAACACTTCGACATAGACCTGAGGAGGCGGTGTCGGGAGCACTTTGGGGGCATCTAAGGTTGCAGCCAGAAGAATTCTTTCCGCACTGTCGATGGAGGTTGTGGCATCTATTTCCAGAGAAACCTTGCTGCGCACATTGACTGTGGGTTGACTGTGGTTGACCAGAATGGCGTTGGCCACCTGGTTGTTGGGAACGACAATCAAATCGCCTTCCGGCCCAATAAGATGGGTTGACCGCCAGTTGATCTCCTTGACCGTACCGATCACCTCCTTATCGGATTCAGCAAAGTCCATTTTTAAGGTATCGCCAATTTTGAAAGGATTTTCCATATTAAGCGTTAATCCAGAAAAGATGGAGGAGATCAAATCCTGAAGAGAAATACCCAAGACCATGATACCGATTCCGCCGGTGGCCAGCAGAGCGGTGATATCCTGTTTAAGAACCGTCGTCAAGATGAAGAGGATGCCTGCACAAAAGACCAGAAAACCTGCGATATCCCCCATCAGCCTGGGAATTTCTCTTTGGAATCGCTCTTCAAGCAGGCCATGAATAATATCCAGTCGAATGAAGCGCGCGATAATCCAGGTCAGAACCAGATAGACAGAGGAGGAGAGAATCTGTTGGAATAGTTGTATATCCAACTCGACCAACAGAGACAGCGCTTTGGCGAGAAGATCGTTGACAGAATAGAGAAAACTGACAAACAGAAAAATTGAGAGCGGGACAAGATAGTTTTTGATGAAGTGTGGATTCATGAGGGCGTACCTTCTATTTGCATAACCCCTCCGCAAGGAGAGGTTATGCAGATCATCTGGTCAGAATACGATGAAATACAAAGTATTTTTTGGTGATAAAATTTAATCTGATTCCAAAAGAGGAAGGCGTATTTCAAAACCTTTGATACCCTCGTCCTGACTTCGACCTTCTTTAATATTGATTGTGCCACCATAATGGGCAACAATCGCCTGACTGATACTCAATTCAAGATGGTGCTCTTCAAGGCTTTGACCGGCCTCTAAAAAGCGCAACATATGGTCAGATTCCTGGAAAAGAACCTGGGCATCGCTGGCATCAAGGTCTATCTTCTCCGTCTGAATGAGAATGGTTGCCCAGATCTCATTTTCAGCGGCAACGATCATTCGGATGGTGCCTTGGCGGGTCCGTTTGATGGTAAATTTCAGCAGTGAGCCCAGTGCGGTCTGTACACGGCCAGGATCGAGACGCATGGTGGGAAAGTCTTCAGGAACTTCAATGGAGAGAGAAGATTGCGGTGTCAGAAACCGTTGACAGTCAGTGTGTAGCTTTTCGAGTAGTCTCTTAATCGATTCCCGCTTCTCTTCCCAGGTGTCGTTCTTGCTCAGACGTATCATTTCGAGATCACTGAGTTGGTTGACCACCATAAGGAGTCGTTGGTTGCGGTCCATGAGAAGGCGAAGCGGCTGGATGGTTTCCTCTTTTAAGTGAGGACGAATCTCTTCCCAGTAACCTTGCATGGAACGCAAAGGCGCTTGAATACCAGAGGCAATTCGCATGATGAAGCCGCGTTTCAATTGATCGAAGTCAGAGAAGTTGGTCATAATCCGGTTGAAGGCTTGGGTTTTTTCTTCGACTTCGCGCCGGCGCTGGTTCAGTTTCTCTTCAAGGTTAGCGCGTATGCTGCGGAATTTATACAGAACGACAATACTGATAATCACGAGTATGGAGAATACCGTAGAACCGAAGCGAATGGTCTCCTGCTTCAGTTGATTCAGTGCATCGGTCAACTCCTGGAAGACCAGAATAGAGCCCACTGGATTGAGAGAATAGTTCTCCAACTGGAACGAGTGCACAAAAAAAGTTCTCTGCCCTACGGTCAACACCCCCCGGTCATCTGGTTTGCCCATTTTTTTCATGATGTCATGAATATCACCTGTAGAGTACTCATAATAGATCAACTTATCTCTTTTGATATCTGTATCCATCCCTTTAAATCTTTTTGCGGCTTTAAAGGCAGACTCCAGAATACCGATGGCAAAACCAGCTTTGATGGTGTTCTGTGCAATGGCTAAGGATGATTTAAGACTGGCACCAAACTCAACACTCCCTAGATGCTCCTTTTTGTAAAATAGAGGATAGACCATGCGCAATCCTGGTCCGGCCCGGCCCACTTCGAGTCCTGAGATAACACGCTTTGTGTGGTTGGTTTCAACCACAGTCTTTCTGAACCCCGACAGGTCGTCCGCAAATTTTCCTGGTTTGTGAACTCTAAAGAAACTGGTCGCTGGAGAGAGGTGGAATTGAAACTGCTGGATGGCATATTTGGGTTTCAAGACCTCCTTGAAAAGAGGAACGGTTAATTCATGGAGACGGGATCGGTCTCTCTCATGAAAGGATTGGATGATCTCCTTGTTTCTGATCAGCAGTTCCATGGCCATGGATAGACTGTCGGAATTCATTAGCAGAGAATTTTCAAAGATGGTTTCAAAATTTTGGGCATTCTTTGCTGAAGAAGCCAGAATGCGTTGTTCCGCCTCTTGATAGCCTTTCATGGAAAATGCTGTGACTCCCGCCAGAACAATGGCCACCACAACAAGAACCTGAAACAGGTTTTTTAACACATTCATTAAAACTCATCCTTTTTATTGGGCGATTTTCTGATGACAGTGGCGCAACGAATGCCATAAAGATACGCTTAAAAGCCTATTGCCGTTACGCCATATGATCCTGCTAAAAGCTGGATGCCTTGTCAATCGTAAAATCAACAACGCAGCACCTTAAAAAGTGTCAGGCAGCGAGCGCAAAAAAAGCCACTCTTATTAAAAAGCGGCCTTCAAAATAAACACTAATTGTTACTATTACCAATCTCTTCTTGTTTTTCTTGCTCTGGAAAAACAAAGATAATCTCTCCAGGATGGACAAACCCCAACTCCTTACGCGCCACCTCTTCGAGGATTGCCGGTTCCTTTTCAACACCACGGATCTTCTGTTTGAGCATATTCACGCGGTTCTCCACCACCGCCACCTCTTTTTTCAGATCAATCAATTGGCTTTCAATCTGCTGCCAACGCAAGAACCCCTGCTTTCCGAACCAGAGATCATACTGGCCCCAGATGTTGGCAGCGACCAGAACAGCCAACAACAAAGGATAGATCCAGCGTCGCTCCGGCCATTTTTCCTGATTCCAGAAGGGCATGATTTTATCTCCTCATATAAGATGATGCGTGACCTTCTATGGAATTTAAGGCAAAATAGAGCCGTTGCCAATCGATAAAAGAGAGAAAACAGTTCAGGCATTCTCCTTTTGCTCAGGGATTTTTCAGACCATGTCTCAAGCTCTTGCTCAGGATTTTCTTCAATTTGCGCTCTCATGTAACGTGCTCCGCTTCGGTGAGTTTAAAACCAAAGCAGGACGCATGAGTCCCTATTTTTTTAATGCGGGGCTTTTTAATACAGGGGAGATGCTGGATCGTTTGAGCCACTTCTATAAGGAAGCAATTCTACAATCAGGATGCAATTTTGATCTGATCTTTGGTCCAGCCTACAAAGGAATACCTTTAGCAGCAGCCACAGCGATGGCACTCTCTAAAGCGCGTGCAGAAGAAGCTTATCCTTTTGCGTTTAACCGCAAGGAGGTTAAGGACCATGGTGAAGGGGGGGATCTTATCGGTGCACCACTAAAGGGGAATATTCTCATTCTCGATGATGTTTTGAGTGCAGGAACGTCCGTAAGAGAATCCATTGATCTTATTTTAGCGCATAACGCCCGCCCAGCAGGCGTTGTGATTGCGCTGGATCGACAGGAGCGTGGCACAACAGCACGCTCCGCCGCAGAGGAGATCAAAAAACAGTATAAAATTCCCGTGATCTCCATTGCGCATCTGGATGATCTGGTTAAACTGCTACAGAGCGATCCAAAATATCAGCACAATCTCGCGGCGGTGGAGCGCTATCGCCAACAGCATGGCATGGCACATCGCACATAATTATCTGTGCATAATCAGTGCACATCAACGGCACTGCTTCAATTTTTTCACCATACGATGGGTTCCCCGCAGGGGAAGTTTAAAGCGCCACCATTCACGGCCATTGGAGAAGGAGATTCGCATCAGGTTCTTATTGGCCACCTTATCCAGCAGATCGCGGGCATCACGCAGATACTGCCAGCGCCAATACTCATCCTTCCGCGCTTCATCAGGGAGAAACTCAAAGGTTTCGGCGCGATCTTCATCAAACTGGATCTTAACCTTATTACGCGCTAACCCCACGGGATCGCGAAGAGTAAACAACTCAGAATGAAAGTCATCGTTAGGATAAAGACTTAAAACGGCTACCGAGCCGCTGGAACCTTTTTTGCTTTTGCCACTTTCCCGATCTGCCAAAGTCATGGAAATATCCAGTTTGCAGACCGACTGTTTTTTTCCTCGATCTCCAGGCGCATCAATTTTGCGGACAGAAAAGGCACCGTTTCGGCTAATCTCCACAGCCTCACTGTTCAGCGGTGAGAACAGCAGGAACAATAAAAGGAAAACTGTCAATCTCATGACGTGAAGGCCTCCTATACCTCCTTGATCATATTTGCATCATATGGGCAATCACTTAAACCGTGATAAGCAGGGATAACCATTTAAAAAAGCAAACACTTTTCTGCTTATTTTCTGCGACTATCCAATAAACCAAAATTTGTTTTGCTCTTAATGCATGCAGACTTTAGGCCGTTTTATCTACTCTATTATTTTTTTATAAAGGAGAAGCGCGTCTTTAAACGGCGCACTCTTTTAAACGCAGATAAAAACAGGCGCGACATTTTTTCAGATGTCGCCACATCGCTATCTTTATTTAAGGTCAGGATAAACAATGATGTTTGATCGGTCTCAACGCACAGATCTTTTTAAAAAGCTTCTTAAACAGCGCATTCTTATCTTAGATGGCGCCATGGGGACGCTGATTCAAAGCCGAAACTTAGCAGAAGAGGATTTCAGGGGCCAGCAGTTTGCGGATCACCGTTGTGAACTGCAAGGAGTCAACGACCTACTCTCCATCACCCGTCCTGACGTGATCGCCGATATCCACCAACGTTATCTGGATGCGGGCTGCGATATTCTGGAGACAAACACCTTTAATGCCAATGCGGTCTCTCTGGCCGAACACCATTTAGAGTCACAGGTGTTTGAGATCAATCAGGCCGCCGCTAAAGTGGCACGCGAAGAGGCGGATAAAGCCACAAAGAAGACCCCGAATAAGCCCCGTTTTGTCGCAGGCGTACTGGGGCCAACCAACCGCACCGCATCGCTCTCGCCGGATGTGAATGATCCCGGCTTTAGAAATGTCTCTTTCGATGATCTGGTGAGCACCTACGATGAAGCGTTAAAGGGGCTTCTAAAAGGGGGGGCTGATCTGATACTGGTGGAGACGGTCTTTGATACCTTAAACTGTAAGGCCGCCCTCTTCGCTATTTTAGCGCATCAGGAGAAGATCGGTGAAGAAATTCCGATCATGATCTCAGGCACCATCACCGATCAGAGTGGCCGAACACTCTCAGGACAGACCGTGACCGCCTTTTGGAATTCGGTCGCCCATGCCGAACCTTTGACCGTCGGATTCAACTGTGCATTAGGTGCAGATCAACTCCGCCCCCATATCGAAGAACTCTCAAAAATCGCTTTCTGTTCTGTCTCCGCCCATCCCAATGCCGGGCTTCCCAACGAATTTGGTGAGTATGATGAAACACCTGAGATGATGGCAGAAAAAATCACTCAATTCACCAATGCAGGATTGCTCAATATTGTCGGCGGCTGTTGCGGCACCACACCGGAACATATCAAAAAAATCGCCCAGGCCGTTGAAAACTGTTCTCCCCGTGAACGCCCCAAACGCGCGGCCTCCTGCAACTTAAGTGGATTGGAACCGCTTGAAATCAAAAAAACGTCCCTGTTTGTTAATGTGGGCGAGCGCACCAATGTGGCAGGATCGCTGCGTTTTGCCCGCCTGATTCGGGAGGGTGATTTTGAAACCGCATTGAGTGTGGCGCGCGAACAGGTTGAAAATGGGGCTCAGGTGATCGATATCAATATGGATGACAGCCTTCTGGATGCTAAAAGCGCCATGGTTAAATTTCTCCATCTGATTGCCTCAGAGCCTGAAATCAGCCGCGTTCCTGTGATGTTGGACTCCTCTCGCTGGAGTGTCTTAGAAGCGGGATTAAAGTGTATTCAAGGTAAGGGGGTGGTCAACTCCATCAGCTTAAAAGAGGGAGAGGAGGCATTTCTAAAGCAGGCACGTCTGGTACGCCGTTATGGTGCGGCGGTATTGGTGATGGCCTTCGATGAAAAAGGCCAGGCAGATACACTGATCAGACGCAAAGAGATCATCCAGAGGGCCTATGATCTCTTAACCCAGAAGGTGGGTTTTCCTGCTGAAGATATCATCTTTGATCCCAACATCTTTGCTGTGGCCACAGGCATCGAAGAGCATAACAGCTATGCGGTTGATTTTATCGAGACCGTTCGGTGGATTAAAAAGCAACTCCCTGGCGCTTTAGTCAGTGGCGGGGTAAGCAATATATCCTTCTCTTTTAGGGGAAATAACCCCGTAAGAGAAGCGATGCATGCCGCCTTCCTCTACCATGCAATTAAAGCGGGTATGGATATGGGCATTGTTAATGCAGGGCAGTTGGCGGTTTATGAAGATATCCCCAAAGATCTGCGTGAGCGCGTCGAAGATGTTCTACTCAACCGTCGAGAAGATGCTACCGACCGCCTGATTGCTGTGGCGGAAACCTTTTTGGGGCAAGATAAAGCGGTTGATGACCAAAAAAAGCTGGCCTGGAGAGAAGAGCCTGTTGAAGCACGATTGAGCTACGCTCTAATTAAGGGCATCACCGAATATATTGTCGAAGATGTGGAGGAGGCGCGCCAAAACTCAAAGAGAGCACTGGATGTGGTCGAAGGCCCCCTGATGGCGGGTATGGACCGTGTCGGTGATCTTTTTGGTGAAGGCAAAATGTTTCTTCCCCAGGTGGTAAAGAGTGCACGGGTGATGAAATCAGCCGTCGCCCATCTCATCCCCTTTATGGAAGCGGAAAAAACAGAAGGCTCCACCAGCAAGGGAAAGGTTCTTTTAGCCACCGTGAAAGGCGATGTCCACGATATCGGTAAAAACATTGTCAAGGTTGTCTTGCAGTGCAACAACTTTGAAGTGATCGATCTGGGCGTGATGGTGCCCCAGGAGAAAATTCTTGCAGAAGCAAAAAAAGAGCAGGTGGATCTCATTGGACTCTCTGGACTGATCACCCCCTCTTTAGAGCATATGGCCGATATCGCCAAAGTCATGGAGGAACAAAATTTTACTCAACCCCTCCTGATTGGTGGTGCGACCACATCGCCGACACATACTGCGGTTAAAATTGCACCGGCCTATCATGAAGCGGCTGTTTATGTGAAGGATGCTTCCCGGGCCGCCGCCGTGGCTTCGGACCTCTTAAATCGAAATAAAAAAGAAGCCTTTGTTGCTAACCTGCGTGAAGAGCAGACACGTCTACGCTTGATGCGGGAGAAAAGCTTGGCACGCATTAATCTCCTTCCTTTAGAGAAAGCACGCAATCAACGTCTGTCGCTCTCCTGGCAGGAATTATCACAGGCCACACCGAACCAACTTGGAATAACCACTATAGATTATGCGTTAAAAGATCTGGTGGATTGGATCGACTGGTCCCCCTTCTTCCATGCTTGGGAATTTCCAGGACGCTATCCCGCGCTATTGGATGAACCCAAACGGGGAGAGGCGGCGAAAAAACTCTTCAATGAAGCCCAGGATCTTTTAAATAGACTGGTTCAAGAGCAGACATTAAAAGCCAAAGGGGTATTTGCACTCCACCCCGCCCAAAGAGAAGGCGATGATATTGCCCTTTTAGATCCAGAGAGAAAAAATACAATCGCGATGATACACTGCTTGAGACAGCAGAAACCATCACGTGGAACAGGGATCTGTCGCAGCATTGCCGACTATATTGCCTCAAAAGATGATTATGAAGACTATCTTGGTCTGTTTGCCGTCACCATCACCGGTGCAGACGAACTGGCCCAACAGGCCGAACAACAAAATGATGACTATCGCGCGCTACTGATCAAATCGTTAGCGGATCGTCTGGCAGAAGCCATTGCAGAGAAACTCCACTTTGAGGTAAGAACCCGCTATTGGGGCTATGCAGTGGAAGAAACATGCAATTATGAAGAGATTTTAAAAGAGCGCTACCGGGGCATTCGCCCAGCACCTGGGTATCCCGCTTGCCCTGAACATTCAGAGAAAAAGACCATCTTCTCTCTGCTATCGGCTGAAGAAAACTGTGATCTCTCCTTGACAGAGAGCTTTGCCATGCTACCAGCGGCATCGGTTTGTGGTTACTATTTCGCCCACCCCGAGGCGCGTTATTTCTCGCTGGGAACGATTGATGAAGATCAGGTGCGTGACTATGCAGAGCGCAAAGGGCTCAACATCGAAGAAGCGAAAAAGATTTTAGCACCTAATATTCTGTGATACTATACAATTTTGGAGTGCTCCGATGTAAGAGCGCTCCTTTTCCTCTGGATCATCACTGAGGGACAATACCTTTTTTAAACACGCACAATATTTCAGCAAACCTTAAGAGCGCTATTAAAATTGAACGATCTGTTAAGGCTCTGAGCACTTCCCCCTTGTATACTGGAAGCAGAAATTGATATCATAAGATTGTGGGCCTTTGAATGCTTTTAAAAAAAACAACTTATATAACAAGTATATTTCAACCTTTCCTTTTAGGACTCATAAGAACAATAGATTGATTCCTTTCGATATTTTATTCTCCTATTCTTCTTTTATTATGTTCTTATTTGAAAAATTATCATTATTTTATATGATAAATATGCACGACAAGAGCGAAAGAAAAGAGCAAATATTGGCCGTGTGTTTTTTCTTGCTAATTAAAAGTTTTTTTTATTTCTCCTTGCAACGGGTTCCATGCGTTGCTATATTTGTGTTTAACCAACAACGAAATTTTGAGATCTGACCTGCCATTTTTCAGTTTCTTTGTAAAATGGGGTTATTTGTTTAGGATTTCGGAGTTGTAGTCATTAAAAGTATCTGTCCCCCTTCAAAGGAAGCTCAATGCACCCGGCCTGAGCTTTCCGATTTAATTTAATGTGAGCATTTTGGAGCACTATGGATCTTTTTAGTGCTCCTTATTTTTTTATAATCATTTAACCTTATAAATATGTTATAATAAAAGGGATACTGTTGTTAGACTCTTTTTTGACCTTTTGGAGTTATTGTGCTATTGAATAGATAACATTCTTAAAAAAACGAATGGATACAGGTTCTATCTTGTTGATTTATGGAGTTCAAAAATTGAGAAACCAATAGATAAAGCTAAATTTGTTATAAAGTCGCATACACTGCTATGTGATAGATGAAACTTTGTGCACTTTTGAGACAAGCGATAATGCCGTACAGGGTTGTCAAGTGGGCTTACAAAAAAATCTGTTGATTATCAATCTCATTTTTTAAGAAGAGGATCTGGCGGTTAACTCTCCTTTTTTATGTTAAAGGAATGGCGCCAAATCCACATAAACGACTGTCATGAAAGAAAGGTGGCTTTGATGAAACAGGATAGCTGGAATTTAGATGATCTGCTTCGAATTCCTAAAACCTTTGAAATCGGTGAAGGATACCGCTGTGAGATCACAGCCGTGAGAGCTGAGAAAACGCTTGTTCGCCCTCATGGCATTCGGTATAACCTGACAATGTATGACCCCGCCGGAGAAGAGTTGCTCTGCTTTGATAACCGGTCGGCAATCTATGAAAAAAAATCTTCAAGACAACCTCGACTGGAGTCTTTCGAATATGAGATCCATGGGGCTTTGGCGGTCTATTATGAGTATGCTTCAACGGCGGATCTTATCGAAGATTTTTTTGATGGTGTAGAGCGAATTTTGATTGAACGAGGAGTTCGTCGATGAGACCTGTTCAACAAGAGATACGGGAGAGTCGAGATATCGGTAAAGGCCAATTCCATGAGACATTGCGCTTTGGCGTCGCCTCCTTTGAGGAGATGCGAACAATGATCAGAGCGATTGCCCGGGGAGAGAAAACACTTCCCAAAAATGCTCCCGATGTCTGGTTCTCCTCAATGCACGCAATGGCTTTGGTTTTAAGCCAAAATAATCTTGAACTACTCCATCTTATTGCGAAGCGCGCACCGGAAAACATGACCACCTTAGCCACAGATTATCGTTGCTCTAAAGAGTGTCTGGATCTTGTGGTCAGAAGATTGAAATATTATAAACTGGTACGCATGAAAAGGAGCGTAGATCTAGGCGGCGTTCCAGAGATCGCCTTTAACCGACTTGAGATCTGTGGCAGTTTTTCACCTGAAACAGGCCACTGGCCTCTCCCGGTAACCATGACAGATTATACACCGCCGCCAGACGATAAAGACTACTATGAAGTGATTGAACGAGAACACAGATCCGATGGCTCGCTCTATGTAAGAACCACCAGAGTCGATAAAAAGAGCGGTCTTGATGACAACGGGCGTGCTCTGCCCGACTCTGGATGGGTTGATGTCAATGTCGATGTTGAGAATGCAGAAGAAGAAAAAAAACAAAGGAAAAAGATAAAGCAAGGGTAGTCCTATATTGGTAAGGATCGATTGTAGTCATGGATAAACATCCAAATTATACCGATGTGATTTTCAATTTTTTTAGAGAAAGAAAGCGTTTTCCGTGTGAAGCGTCCCAGTCTTTGACGGATTGTATTGTTTAAACGTTCAATCAGGCTGGTTTTCCCGCTGCCTTTTTCGACAACAATATGGCGTTCTGGTGGAATAATGGCCGCGTAAGAAGGCAAACCATCTGTGTAACAATAAGCTGTATCTC
>JBQGBW010000008.1:0-68213 GCA_052043475.1 Magnetococcales bacterium HHB-1 | reverse complement strand
CAGTGGAATCCTACCCCCACGCGCAATATGCTCTGTGTTCCGATCCTCAGCCTCTCCAATAAAAAGGTGACCGGCGTCATTCAGGTGGTTAATAAAGTGCATGGCGATGGTTTCACTGAGGAAGATATCGCATTAATGGAGAAAACAGCCTACCACTTAGAGTTGGCGATTGAGAATCTTTTCCTCAGTCGTGATATGGTCAGAATCTCTGATAAGATGCAAGAAAAAGTGAGCTACGCAGACTTTATGCTAAAGGCTTGGGTGGGCTTTCTGGTGTTGGTCGTTGTCTCTGTGGTGGTCTACTTTACGCCGATTATCTTAGAGATCTTTCTCCGTTAAGGGTGGTAGGGGGTCACCTGTGCAGAAGCCGCCTCAATGCTTTGGGTCTGGGCATAGGTGATCATATATCTTGCTAATTGACGGAAGACTTCACGGATAAAGGTGCGACCAATCCACATCACAAATGGTCCTGGATTACAATCAAGATAGGCATACTGTTGATCTTCCGTTTCAATGATATCCCATGCGGCATAGTGTAGTCCTAAAGAACGCGTCGCTTTTACGATGCGTTTGGCCTCTTCTTCGGGAAGTTGGGTATATTTGAAATCTTTGGTTGAGGTGCGGGAGTCTACACCACCATCGGTGATAATCCTTAGCGCTAAGACTACCTCATCGCCCACAATATGTACACGCAGGGTATCTCCTTTCACTCTCTGCTGGAACATGATTGGCGCTTGGCGCACCTCTTCTAACCGCGCCATATCCTTCTCAGAGACAATACGTGTAGAGCCAATCCCGATCGAGGGTTTGATCACAGCCTCACCATGCGTTCTTAAAAATTGTGCGGCCCGCTCTGGATTATCGGTCATGCAGGTGGCGGGGGTGGGAAAACCTTGATCTCTGAGTTTTTCATAGAGTTGCGCTTTGGTATCATGATCCACATAGCCGTGCGTCAGCGGATTGACTACCAGCTTTCCCATCGATTTTAAGCCCTCAAAAAAGCTGGCCACCGTTGAGAAGTAGTGCTGCTCTTTAAGATACGCCGTGCGCATCTCTGCATGACTCGCTGCATTGAGCAAGGGAGGTAACGCAGGGATCACATTGGGCGCGGTACAGCGGATATGAACCGCATGAATCTCTTTAAAATCGATGCCCTCCCAAACGGCTTTGTCTGGTCCAAGTGTCATCTCTGGTTCTCTTTCCCCTCCTAAGCGGATATCAAAGAGGAGAGGCGTTGCCCCCTCTTCGAAGAGCATTTCTCGTACGGCTTCGGCTTGAGGGCTGTGATGATTGGCAAACACGGCAATTTTTGGTCGTGACATGATCTTTCTATTCCTTAAAAAATAATCTGTATCATCTTTTTGTGTCTCCTGTTTGTTTAAAGATAGCATAAAAAATGGCGTTGGTGCAGTTTCTTAAATTGCCCTTTTGATGTGAGCAAATCCCATGGTAAGGGGGGTATCGCCATTTAAGTTTGCAGCCTTTTAATTCAATTGGTGATATACTTCCTAAAAAGGAGATTGATCCATGGGAAATCTCACATTTGATACCTTGGCTTTTGCGAAACGGTTACAACAATCAGGCTTTTCAGAGCAACAGGCCGAAGCCCTATCAGGGGCGGTGCGTGATGCAAACCAGACACAGTTTGAGAATGTCGTTGTTAAAGAAGAATTGACATTATTTGAGAGTGTAATAAAAAAAGAGATTAAAATCGAACTTAAAGAGATATTGGCAACCAAAGAAGATATCACTGAAGTTAAGAGGAGTATCAATGTATTGGCTGCCGATATGGTGGCTCAGAAATCAGAGTTGCAAAGTGAGATCTCGACACAGAAGGCAGAGTTGCAAAGCAATATCGACAATCTCAAAGTAGAACTCAAGAGCGATATGGCAGATCTTAAAACAGAGTTCAAAGGAGAGATGTCAGCTCTTGAAAAAGGGCTTAAAGACGATATGGCAGATCTTAAAACAGAGCTCAAAGGTGATATGTCTGCTCTGAAAGCAGAGTTCAAGAGCGATATGGCAGATCTTAAAACAGAGCTCAAAGGTGATATGGCCGATTTTAAAGTAGAGGTTAAGAGCGATCTGGCAGATCTTAAAGTTGATGTGATTAAATGGATTGTCAGTCTGTTATTGGCTCAGACCACATTAATTATTGCCTCTTTTTTTGCTATGCTTCGTTTTCTCTCTCCTTAAAATTGATTCAGGTCGTTATTTTTTTAAAAGAGGCGCTTTTTTGATAAAAAACGCCGCTCTTTTTTTATGATTTTATCGTCTGCACCACAGCCTGGGCTAACTGATGATACGCTTTAGCGAGTTCTGAATCTTTTTGTTGCAGAACCAAAGGAGTTCCATCATCACTGCTCTGGGAGATCTCCTGGGCCAGGGGGAGTTTGGCGAGTAGGGGAATATGCGCTTTTTCTGTCTGGCTTCCCTGAACAAAAGGGTGGGTGTGGTGGCCACACTTCTCACAGCGTGTATAACTCATATTCTCCACCACGCCCAGAAGTGGGATCTTCTGTTTTTGTAACAGATCAATAGAGCGACGCACATCACCCCAGACGACATCCTGAGGCATTGCAACCATCACCACGCCATTAACTTGCAACTTTGATGCGGTGGTCAGGTGGATATCTCCTGTTCCTGGGGGCATATCGATAATGAGAAAATCCTGCTCGCCCCAGATGGTTTGGCGGATAAACTGCACAATCATGCCACTGACCAACGGTCCACGCCAATCGAGTGCTTTTCCCTGTTCTATCAGAGAGCCGGCAGAAATAAACTGGAGGCCATGTTTTTTTAAGGGCAGAAGTTGTTCCTCTCCAGCCACCTCCGGTTGACCATGCTCTCCTAACATATGCGGAATACTGGGACCATAGATATCCGCATCCATTAATCCAACCTTAAACCCTTGCTGTGCTAAAGCGGCGGCCATATTTACCGCAACCGTCGATTTTCCTACGCCCCCTTTACCACTGGCGACCATAATTACATGTTTTACACCATCAATGCCCTCAATGCCCACCATCACCCGTTTAATGGTGAGTTCCACTTCGCCGTTGGGGTGAAGTACTTTTAATCCCTCAAGAACCATTTGACGAAATGCTTGAATCTGGGCCCCATCTCCTGTAACAAGATGTACCAGTACTTTTAAGGTGTTTCCTTCAAGTTCAACGCTTTTAAGAAGATTAAGCGTATTGATATTCCATTTTAATTTGGGCTCTTGAACGTGATTAAACAGCTCCACAACCTGTTGGCGTAGCATGTCACTCATATTGAACCTCCTTCTTTACGCTTAGGAAAAAGCTTCCCTTCTGGTGAGGAAAAAAGATGATCATTCGCCCACTCATTCACGAGTGTAGATATACACTCATGCAATACCGGATTGGTCCAGAGCAGCCGGTTGCTAGCTGTGATGGCATCGTTCTCTTCATCAACAATGATCAGTCCGCTCTCGGTGGCTGTTTTGTGGATGAGCGCCCACATTTGCGGATGATTGTTTTTTACATGATCGATAAAGCCTTTTTCCAGGGACATCAAAGCCTCTCTATCGCATTTAAAAGATAAGGGTTGATCTCAAGTGTTTACTCTTCTGCTTTTTTATAATCCCGTCCATAGCCCCAGCGCCAGGGAAAAACAGAGAAAGGGTGCCCTCCTGTACGTACACCTAAAAACATTGTCTCAGCAATCGCCCCAAAGCCTTTTTCCTGAACACACTGTTTAAGTTCTTGATCCGCTTTTAAGCGCTGTGCTTTTGTGCCGCCGTAGTAGTAACTGCGGTCATGGGCAACGCAGCATGATTTCCAACGATAATCAGGAAACATAGAGCAGCCATCCGAATGCTTTTCTGCATCAAAAGGGGGCAGATCTTCAGGCGCTTTATAGAGCGAATCAAAGATTGAAATTTGTGGTGTTTCTGCGATGCTTTGCAAAGGAAAAAATGTGCTGATTAATAAAAAACAGAGTGCGATCAAGCGATGCGGTTTTAGACTGATCTTTCGACTTAAAATCATCTAAACGCTCCTGACTTGAAATGTGTGATATTGATATTTTAACGCAATGCGCGACTTTCATGACGAAACGAGTCCATCAAAGACAAGAGAATCTCTACCAAGCTGTCTGTTCATAAAAACGCAGATGGTGTGAGAAAGAATTTTTCTCGCTATCCGTGTCAGAGATGCCATACATCTCTGACACGGATTTTTTCAATATTAAAGCGTTCTGTCAGTTGTCCTATAACGGTTTCAATGAGTCGTCGCACTGACATTAATTTTTTGATAAACGCCTTTGGTCGATTATCCCTCATGTTTTTCCGAAGTGGAGTCTCAAGCTCAACTCCCTGATTTTCTTTAAATCGTTTTTTCAGTTCTTGATCGATATATCCTTTATCACCGATCAAGATTCCCCGAATAGAACCAGCAAGTTCAGGAAGCACTTTGCGTTCATCAACGTTTGCTGGTGTAAGCATAAAATCTGAAATTGTTCCATGAAAGTCAATGAGAATATGGCCATGAAAGCCATAATATGTTTCACCTTTTGAAGCGCAATAGCCGTAAGTTGCTCCTTCCCAAGTTGTGCCGCTTTATCCCATAAAAAAAAGTTGCGCACCGCGTAATTCTAGTTTAATTCCTTTTCTAAAGAGGAGACCACCTGCTTGCTTAGCTCTTTGATCTTTTTAAATAATAAAACAGATCCTTCGGTCTCTTCCTGGCGACCTAAGGCGACCAGTTCAGCACAGACCGCCTCCAGTTGTGAAGCTTTCATCGCTCCCGCACGGCCTTTAAGTTGATGGGCCATGCGTGCAATGGTATCTGGATTATCCGCTTTGATGGCCAGATCCAAGCTCTCAATAAGTTGCGGAAGCATCTCAATGAAGGCTTTTGCTACCGCTTTAAAACCGCTATCGCCAAGGGTATTTTTCAGTGATGTAAAATCAAAAGCTGTATGGGATTCAATCTCGGTGGTGGGGTCCGGTTTGGATTCTGGTGTCATCTGGGGAAGCCAGTTAGATAGAATAGGATGCAGTTTATGGGGCTCTAAGGGTTTGGAGAGAAAATCGTTCATGCCCACCTTAAAACCTTTTTCTCGATCCTCTAAACTGGCAAATGCGGTGAGCGCGATAATGGGGGTGGGTTCTCTTTCGGGATGATCTTTCTCTAAGGTGCGAATTTTTTGGGTGGCCTCAAGACCATCCAATATGGGCATCTGATAATCCATCAGAATCAGCGCAAACGGCTCTTTTTGCCAGAGTTCCACAGCCTCCTGACCATTAAAAGCCCTCTTGAATGAGAGTCCCAGATGGGTCAGCATCTCCTGAATATAGAGACCACTGACCAGATCATCTTCAGCAATCAGGATTACTCCTTGGGTTTTCTTAAAGAGTGCCTGATCCTGATGGTCGTGCCGTCGTTTTTCAAAAATCTCTTCTTTACCCTGATAGGGTTTGAAGGGAATCGATACCTTAAAACAGGTGCCTTGATCCGGTTGGCTCTCAATCGAGATCTCTCCTCCCATCAGTTCAATCAAACCATGCACAATGGTCAAGCCCAATCCTGTACCACCAAATTTTCTTGTGGTCGCCTCCTCGGCTTGGGTGAATGGTGAGAAGACCATCTGCTGTTGGGCAGGCGTCATGCCGATTCCTGAATCTTCAATCTCAAACAGTGCGTTGATTTGATGATCCTCTTCTTCAATCTGGCATCGTAGTGCAATATAACCCTTCTTGGTAAATTTTAGGGCATTATTCAAAAGATTGGCTAAAACCTGCCGCAGACGAAAAGGATCACCCACAACAATTGGTAGTGTATCAAGAATCTCTGTCTGATAGTTTAACGCATCGCTTTTAATCAGAATATTGTATTGTATATTAATATCTTTGAGCAGATCATCCAGACGGAAAGCGATCTTCTCCAAGGTGATCTTCTCCGCCTCAATTTTAGCAAAGTCAAGAATATCATTGATCAGATGTAAGAGCGTATTGCCTGATCTCTGGAGATGGTGGATATAGGACTGCTGTTTCTCCTCAAGGGGAGTTCTGGCGAGAAGTTCCACCATACCCAACATACCATTTAAGGGGGTACGCAACTCATGGCTCATGGAGGCGACAAAACGGCTCTTGGCCTGATTGGTCAGTTCCATGGCGCGATTCTCTGATTTGAGAGACTCCACCTGTTTTAGACGGGCTTTGGCCTCCTCCTGGGTGGCGATAAAACGGCGCAGGGCATGCAGACGCATCAAAAAGATCTCTTCAGGATCTTCTTTAAAAATGAGATCAATCGCACCCGCTGTGAGGGCTTCTTTCACCAGATCCGAACGCTGGGAGTGCATCACCACCAGGATATCTTTAGTTTTTGGATCGGAGAGAATGGCACGGGTGAGTTCATCGCCATTGCCGCCGGGCATAAAATAGTCTACCACCGCTAAGGGAGGGTGCGCCTCATGAACCACCTTCAAGGCTTCGGCCATGTTGTGTGCGATGAGCACATGATAACCATGTTTTTGTAGGAGATTTTTATAGACAGCACAAACGGTTTTTGAGTCATCAACAAAGAGGAGTTTCATCAGAACTTATACTCCCAAAGACGGTGCAGTGGATGGTCTGTATCCAGTTTTTTTAGCCGTGTGAACCACTTTTCTGCCGCATCATGTAACCCTTTTTTATGGAGTGTCACCGCAATAATCGCTGTGGCTTTGGCCTGCTCCTTTTTGGAGAGTTTGCTGACGCCATTTTCAAAAGCCAATAGAGCGTTTTCGGCCAACTCCATCGCTTCCATCTCAATCCCTTCATCTGCCAGAATACGGGCCTTTCCCACCAATGCTTTGGCCAGATAGTTGGGATAGTCCAGAATGATCTGATCAAACAACTGATCTGCGCGACGAAAATTCTTTAGACGATAGGCGCGCTCTGCTTCTGAAAACTGTTGTTTTTGTAACTCCGCTGGGTTGATTTTTGGTTTTAGGATATTTGATCCTATTTTTTCTGGTTTTGGTTGCGGCGCCTCAAAGGGGCGCCGATGCCTGAAACCGTGGACCTCACCCGTTTGGATATGTTTGAAGAAGGTTTTTGGAAAAAAGCCTGAAGCGCCATCGACAAAGAGCCAGCCATTAGGATCTAACAGGCGCTTGATCTCTAAAAGGGCCGCTGAAATTTCCGGTGGGTTGAGATAAAAGAGCATGTTTTGGCAGAAGATCACCTGATATCCGGCGGTGAGCAGATTGATCGATTCTCTGGGAAATTGCAGACGGTTCAGACGGACCAGGCTGCGGGGGCGAGAGAGCACTTCAAATCGATCATTTAAGTGGGTTTGAAAATGGCGCTGAATAAACAGCGGATCAACACCGCGTAGGGCATGAGAGGAGTAAAAACCCTGTTGTGCTTTCATGATGCAGGTGTGTGAAATATCGATGCCTTGAATCAGTACCTGGTTTTCGTTCCACCCGGCATCCAGTGCCAGCATGGCTAAGGAGTAGGGCTCCTCTCCTTGGGCACAGGCGATGGATAAAATACGAAACAGACTGCCTGGATGTTGACGGATATAGGCGGGAATAAGTTGATTCACCACATAGTTCATCTGAATCCGTGAGCGGAGAAAATAGGATTCATGAACGGTAATGAGATGAATAAATGGTGCCGGATCAAGCTGATTACCGGTGAGGCGCGCGATATAATCTTCGATAGAGATATTCAGGCGTATCGATTCTGTTCTTAAAGCTTGACGGATGCTTTCAATATTGGATTCGGTGACCTGGATGCCGACTCTGGACTCGATCCATGGGATGAGTATTGAATGAGGAGTCATCGCCACCTCCTCTGTGCTGTATGGTGCATCCACTGACCGATACGCATACCTAAAACTTCAAGATTATATCCTGTTTTTAAAGAGCAGCTTTGTAAGGCGGCTTCAGGCATGCTGGGCACGATGGCATCCTCTGGACATTGCACAAAAACAGTACCGCCAGCGGCTTGTATGGTCTGAATGCCTCTGGCACCATCATTACCCATACCGGTGAGTATTACACCACAAGCCTGGTTACCAAACACCTGGGCGATATTCTCAAAAAGATGGTCAATATTAGGAATAAAAAACTGTTTAGCCTGGGGTGCTTCTGAAGTTAAATAGCCTGCTGGGGAGACAGAGATGTTACGTCCACCTAAAGCGAGATAGAGCATACCAGGTTGTGGTGGCAGGGTTCGATTAACCACATTGACGGGTAGACCAGTCTCGGTGGCGAGCCACTCCCCCATGCCATGGGTAAACTCCATATCGATATGCTGACAGATGATGATAGGTACACTCAGTGGTTTTGGAATTGCAGAGAGTAGGATTGTTAAGGAGTTCGGTCCCCCTGTGGAACAACCGATTGCGAGTATTTTCCTAGACTGTTTTGGGGCTTTAGGTGGGGTGTGCCGTGGTGGTGGGAGAGGCGCTCTCTGTTTGGTTTCACCCAGATCATGCACCAACCCTTGCAGGCTTTTATGGCTGAAGAGCGAGAGACGGTAAATCTTTTTTCTTAGTGCAATGCCCGCATGAAAAACCTCCTGCTCTGAGATTAACCCCGTGGGGCGCGCTCTTAAGGCGGGGGTTTCCGTATAGTCGAGGGCACCAGAACTTAGCGCAGTAAAAATCAGTTGTGCATTGCGTTCTACTAAGGCGGTGACAATTAAAATCCGAGTGGGGGCTCTGGACATGATCTGCTTGGTGGCTTCAGCGCCATTCATTTGTGGCATCAGCAGATCCATCAGAATAAGATCCGGTCTTAAGTTGAGCGCTTGAGCCACGGTATCCCGGCCATCGACGGTTTCAGCGACCACTTCACAGGATGGATCTTGCCGGATAATGGCGCGCAGCAGTGCACGATCTGTGGCGGAGTCGTTGGCAATCAGAATGCGCTTTAGGGATGACATGGATTATGTTTTAATAAAATCATGGATAATATCCAATACAACTTGAGAGTCAAACTCTGACTTATTGATAAAACGATCCGCACCCGCCAGCAGAGCCGCTTTTCGGTCTTCAATATTCTCTTTATAAGAGACCACCAGAATAGGAATTTTATCTCCTCTCTCCAGGCTGCGAATCTCTTTAATCATTGTTAAACCATTCATGCGCGGCATATCGATATCGGTCATAATCAGATCATAGGGGCTGCTTTTATATTGGGACAGGCCATCTTCACCATTCACCGCCAGGGTGACCTCAAATCCGGCGGACTCTAAAAAGTGTTTCGCCACCTCACGAACGGTGCGGGAGTCCTCAACGGCGAGAATATGTTTTTTCTTCTCCTCTTCTTTCTCTGTAACCTCCGGCTGCCACTGAATGTTGATATCCTGCTGTTTCTTTTTAGAGATCAGTTGTAATAGGGCATTCATATTGACCTGAAAAGCGAGGCGGTTATCTCTGAGCAGCGTATAACCCTCCATGCCAGGAATGCCGCCCAAATCCTTATCAAAGCTTCGGTTGATGGTGGTCATCTCCTCCTCAACCTTGCCCACTAAAAGGCCGATCTTGTTATCGCCAGATTCAATATGCAAAAGATGTTGTTCATGGCTGTTCTGGATGCCGTTCTCCAAGCCAATCAGTTGGGCAAAATCAAATAGAGGCAGGGTTTCATCTTCCAGTTGGATCACCGCGCGCCCTTCGATTGTTTGTAGCTTCTCAGGGTTAAATCGTTCAACGCCCTCTAGGTTGGCTATGGGAAACGTATAATATTGTGGACCAAAATAGTGATCTTCTCCTGCAAGAACCAATAGAGAGGAGGTGGCGGAGTAGATAATGGGGAGATCCAAAGCCAGCGTGGTTCCCTCTCCTGGTTGGCTGAACAGCATCACTTTGCCGCCAAGCTTCTCTGCTTCCGTACGAATAATATCCAAACCCACCCCGCGCCCGGAAATCTCGGTGACGTGGGTGGCGGTGGTTAAACCGGAATGGAAGAGGTAATCTAACTGTTCTTGTTCAGTCAGTGAGAACCACTCTTTCTCTGAAACAAGATTGCGTTCTAGAAGGAGACTTTTCAGTTTTTCCCTATCAATGCCCGCGCCATCATCACGGATCTCCAGTAAGATACGATCCCCCTCTTTTTTAAGAAGAAGCGTGATCACTCCTTCAGCGGGTTTCTGCTGTTTTTGGCGGATCTCTGCTGATTCAATCCCATGATCAATGGCGTTACGCAGTGCATGGGTCAGTGAGACGCGCATCGCCTCTAACACCATGCGATCGATGCGGGTCTCTCCATTGATGATCTCCAATCGGCAGGATTTATTCAGTTCTTGAGAGAGATCACGCAGCAGGCGGGGATAGTTGGAGAAAACATCTTCGAAGGGGGCTAAGCGGGTATTGGCGGTTTCGGTGTAGAGGTTTTGTGAGAGTTCTTGCAGGCGTGCTTCAAAGCGGTCTTGGGTATCAACAATACGACTGTATTCATTACGAATTTCCCGCAGCAACGAGGGCAGTTGTGTGCGAGGATCTTGAAAGGCCATTAGAGGCTCATTCTCACGCAGGGCGGTGGTCTGAAAAAAACGGTTAAGGCTCTTCTCAAAGCGTGCCATTTTACGGGAGAGTGAGGTAAAGTTTCTCTTTTGATCGTAGAGGTTATCCACAGAGACCGCCAACTCACCGCTTAAATTAAAGAGGTTATCGATCACTTTTTCATCCAATGCGTGAGAGAGCGGTTTTGATCGATGTGTTGTCTCTGAAATGGTGGACTGTTGCTCACTGGCTGTGGTTGGGGTAATCAGGGCCAGTGGATTTTCTCCTTGCAGGCAGGTTTGCACCAGATGTCTGAGGGAAGGGGATGAATCGCTGTTTTTTTCTTGATGATCCGCCTGAAGCAGAAGGCGAATATGATCGCTGGCGTAGAGGCTTAAATCGATCATCACCGGGGAGAATGAGGTCTCATTATGCAGCAACGCATGAAACAGATCCTCCATTGCATGGGCGGCATCTTTCACATCATCGAAACGGATCGCCCTTGCAGCGCCCTTGATGGTGTGGAAGGTGCGCATCAATGCTTCAAGATTGGCGCGATGATCCGGGTTCTTCTCCAGTTTGAGAAGTAGCGCATCCAATTCTTTTAAATGTCCATCCACCTGGGATTGAAAGATGGCCAGAATGTCATCACCAATACTCATGGATCGCTCTCCATAAGAATATCCATGGAGAGTCCTTTTAAGAGTTGTTCGGGAGCGATCACAGGAATAATCTCCGTTTGTGGTGTAACCCAGGCTTTTCCAGGACAGAACGGTTGCAGCGTCTCTTTAAGAGGGACATCCTTTAACGCAGAGGGTTCCACTTCAAACAGATCTTCGATCCGTTCGACCAACAGGGCAAAAAGTTGTTCTTTCGCTTTAATAATCAGCAGGCGTGAGCCCACCTGATAGGAGGAGAGGTGGTGGGGATGATCCAGTGGCGTGGGGTGATTATCCACGGATTTAAGCCCCAGACGGATTGCAGGATCAATGACCGGAATCAGATCACTGTGTAGAGAGAAGATACCAAGAATCGAGGGGGGCGCGCCGGGGAGAGGTCTTGGTTTGACCATCATCAGCACCATCTCTACCGCCGATATCTGAATCGCAAAAGACTTCCCCTGGATTGAAAATCCCAACAGGGTCACTTTTTTTCCTCCAGTCTGAATGCGGCTACAGCATTTTTAAGCTGATCCGCCATGGCGTTGAGTTCGTAGGCCACCATGGCATTCTGGCGGCCAGACTGTGCAGAGAGGTTGGCGGTTGAGGAGAGTTCGGTGACGGTATTCATTGCTTGGCGGGTCGCTTCAGTCTGGCTCTCCACACTGGAGTTGATCAGCGCAACCTGGCTGCTCACCTGCTGCATGGTTTGGTGGATCTCGGTGAGAATGGTTAATACATCCCCCACCTGACGAATCCCCTGACGGATCTCTTCACCGGATTTATCGATGGTTACTACCGCATTTTCAGTACTGCGCTGCATATCCTGAATCAGATTACCAATCTCGGTTGCGGAGGTGATCGAGCGTTCGGAGAGCCTGCGAATCTCTCCTGCAACAATAGCAAAACCTTTACCGGCCTCACCGGCTTTATTGGCCTCAATGGCGGCATTCAGAGAGAGCAGCACGGTTTGATCCGCAATCGAGCGGATGGTATTCATCGCCTCTCCGATAGAGTCCATCTTCTCATTGAGCATATTGATGCGGTTGGAGGTCTGTTGGGTGGATTTACCAATCGCATTCATTGCGGTGAGGGTCTGGTTGGATTTGCTGTTTCCTGAGGTGATCGATTGGCTTAACTTCAAAGAGACATTCGCAAGCTCCTGGGTCACCTGAAGCATGGTGCCCGCACTCTGGGAGACCTGGCTTAGGGTGGTGGAAAACTCATTGAGCGCTGATGCCTGTTGATTGGATGCGCTGGCATATTGTGAGCTGGTGGCCTGAATTTCATTCACTAAGCTTGAAATCTGAATGGAGGCGCGGCGTACCCGATCGACCAGAGGCACTAAAGCTAAGCGCATGCCTTCAAAGGCATTGGCCAGTTGTCCCAGTTCATCGCGGGATTCCACCTGTACCGGCTGTCCCAGATCCCCGTTGCTGATACGGTTGGTGTGGGTTAATAGTTGATGGATGGTGGAGAGGATCGGTTGTGGCACCACCACCAGAACGATTAAACCGGCGATAATTCCCAGTGTCGCCACAACAATGAGAATCCATTGGGCATTACTGCCCGCTGAAATCAGGCTCTGGCTCTCCTCCTCAATGGCGTTCCAGCTTGATTGGGAAATTTCAGTGGATGTGCTGATCAGGCGAGCCCCAAGAACTTTTAGCTCCTCTTTTTGTGCCTGAATTTTGGGCTCAATCAGACGCTTTTTACGATCTGCCGCCTCAATGGCGATTCTAACCTCTTTGATGATGGCGCGGTAAGAGGCAAACCTTTTACGTATTTCGTTCAGTGAGGCATCATAAGTGCTGTTTTGTACGTTTGACAGACGCATGATCTGGCTCTGGATATCATCCAGTGCTGTCTGGGTCAGTTCGGCATGGGAGAGCGCACGGTTTTCAAAAAACCGGGTCATATTGAGCTGACTGCTGGCAATGCCATCTTGCAGTGAAATCAATATGGTTGCGATCTCTGAGATTGTATCTATCTGTTTATTCGTTAGGTTTTTAAACAGTTCAATCCGGATCTGTAAGATAACCTGCGACATGGCATCGGCTTCGATCTCCAGACGCCGTTGAAAGTTAATGATCTGTTGATTATTCTGATTCAGATTTTCTCGTGCCTTTTGGATATCCTTAACCTGTTGAGCAAACTTTTCAACGTAGGTATCGAGATTCTCCTGTAACGCCGCATAGGTGCCAATCGAGAGTTGTGTTGTGGCGGTACCACGAGAACGGATCTCTGTGGCAAGACTTTTTGCGGCATCAATTTTATTGCGGATGCG
The DNA here is from genome assembly GCA_052043475.1 of Magnetococcales bacterium HHB-1. Classification (GTDB taxonomy): domain Bacteria; phylum Pseudomonadota; class Magnetococcia; order Magnetococcales; family JBQGBW01; genus JBQGBW01. Next base: position 54,801 of record JBQGBW010000008.1, on the reverse strand, counting down.
TGCCACGTAGCGGTTGGCGCGTTCTTGGGCTGTGGCCTCCTCTAAGAGCATAAACTCTTTTTCGGCATCGCGGGTCAGATACATGGTGGAGCGGATCTCTTCTGCGATACGGGCCATTTTAGCATGGCGTTCGGCCACGTTCTCACTTAAGCCTTTTAGTTCCATCACGTTGGTAACGGAGAATAGGCCCACCATAAGAATGAGAATGGTTAAAAAAGAGAGCGTGCCTAACAGTTTAAAACGGATGGTCAGTCCTGCTGTTTTCTGTGCTGAGGAGCGTTTATGTCCGCTTTTATTGGCTGGGTTGAAAATATTATTCTGTTTCAATGCCGATTTAAGGCGTCCATTAAGACCCTGAGGGGTGATATCAGAGAAGGGGGTGGGGGAGAAAGAGGAAGGGGCTGTAGAGGGCGATTGACCAGAATAGATTGGATCATCGGGGATATCTGAGGGGGGCTCAAAAAAACTACTGCTCTCTTCATGTTTTTCAGACATCATCGGCTGTTCCTCTGGCGTGGTGGCTATGTCATCGACAACATTCTGTTGGGGCGCTTCTGGTGTGTTAGGCGTTTCTTTATCATTGGTCATGATGTCGATTCCGATAGTTTTGAAGTTGGCTTTGAATAGCTGACCACAGTGCTGGAACAGATAAAATGCCTAAGGGGTGGTCATCCAGTTCCGTGACCATAGGCGTCAGAGGGGAGGAGAACAGGGAGGCATCCTGTTCTTGTTGTTGAAAAGTTTCTCGCTTCAGATCGGTCTGGTATTCGATGCGATCCACCAGAAAAGCGTTGCGCATGCCTTGATCATTTTGTAGAACAATGGCCCGATGATCGGGGTGGGGAAGACACCTGTTTTGGCGTACCCCTAAAATGGCGGCTAAATCCCAGAGGATTAATGTCTCTTGACGCAGTTGGATCAAACCGATGGTATGGCTTAACGCTTTGGGAAGCACATGACCATGAGGAATACGGATGATTTCATCCAGCGCCAGCGATGGCAACGCAAAACGTTCACTCTCCAGCTTAAAGATCAACCAGGAGTCCAGATTATCCTGAAAAGAGGCGGCTGGACGTGCATAAGTTTGAGTCCAGTTCTCAAGCTCCTCTTTAGAAATAAAATGCCTCGCTGAATCTTTCATGATCCTTAAGCTCACTCCGGTTTGTTTTTCAGTTCGGCTCTAATTTTTTGTAGCTGTTTAAGGTTTGCAGCGCGTTTTTGTTGTAACTGATCTGGTGTACAGCGTCCCCATTCAAACACTTTTTTCTTCAGTTCGGTCTCAATGTGGGCAATATCCATTCCTAAGAATGAGGAAGATTTAGAGATAAAATCGACCGCGCCCAACTCCAGAGCCTCCAGGGTGGCATCGGTATCTTTGCGGGTAAAGGCGCTGACCATGATAATGGGGATGTTGGTTTTCTGTGCGATCACTTTGGTCGCCTTAAGCCCGTCCATATGGGGCATCTCCAGATCCATGGTGATCACATCGGGTTTAAGCTGTTCCGCCATGCGTACAGCCTCCTGACCATCTTCGGCCTCGCCGATCACATCGATCTCAGAGGTTTCGATGATCAAATTTCTCATAAAGATGCGAATAAATGGATCATCGTCAACAATTAATAATTTAATCATGGCTTTAATCTTTATGATGTTAATTTATCGTCTGTTAAACCAGAATGTATTAAAAGAGTTCAATAATGGGTAGATCCTCGCCAGAATCCTCTTTGGATGTATCCTCGCCCATCGCCTGGGCATGGGCCTCTCTTTGATCCGCCATCACATAGTTTTGATAGAGTGAATCCAGATCCAGATGATCGAGGGAGATCTCTAAGTGAGGATCACGCAGCTTGGAGATGATGGTATCCGCATACTCGCTGCGTTGGTTGAGCGCATCGGCTACATGCTCCAGACGCTGGCGGGTGACATCCTGAAACTGAATATTACCCAGAAGGTCCAGGATACTATGGGACATCACCTGATTCCAGTCGGTGATCTTCTCCATTGTGGCCTGATTAAACTCCAGCAACTCGCCATAATGTTCACCTAGAAGAGACATCTGGGTGGCGGCTTTTTTGAGCATATTCTCCTCTTGACCCATTTTATCGGTATCAAACTGAGAGGAGAGTACAGATTCTACTGTATTGGCGGCATTCTCAATGCCATCATCAATTTTTTGCGCCGCCTGTTTTACCTGGTCGGAGAGTTTGCGTACTTCAGTCGCCACAACACCAAACTTATGCCCATGTTCTCCCGCTTGGGCCGCCACAATACGGGCATTTAAAGAGACGGTATTGGTACGATCACTGATATCCAGCACCAGTTGTACCAGGCTACGCAGATCACGCACTTTCTCCATCGCCTGCATCACCCGCTGATGGCCCTGTTTCTGCCGGACATCGGTATCGGCGATAAAGCTTTGCAGATCAGAGATCGCCTGTTTATCCTCTTCGATCACCTGGCGAGAACTGTTACCCAGATCCGAAGCGCGGTTATTCGCCTGGGTCATATAGTCTACCAACTCGGTCATTTTATCATCGAGGCCCTGGGTGAGCCCCATAATTTTAACCGCCGCCTCTTCGGTCATATCGGAGACACCTGTGAGTTGTGCAGAGAGCACACGATCCATCTCCACGGTGGTATCCAGGAAGGCTTTTTTCTCCGATTCATCATTAATCAGCAATTTTTGATTATCGCGCAGGCTGCGTTCAATTTTTTTCTGTTCAGTGAGTACTGCTAAGGTTCCAGATATGCCGATATTGTTTTGCTTTTCATCACGGAAGGGCATCGCATTAAAAGAGACATCCACAAAGGAGCCATCTTTATGAATCAGGATCGATTCAAAGTTGGTGATCTTCTCACCTGAGGAGACTTTGGTGAGCATCTCATCAAAGGCGCTTTTAACCTGATCTGCAACCAGATCAAACAGGGGTTTGGAGGTGATCTCTTCGGGTTGATAACCTAAAACATTGCGAAAGGCGTTACTGCCGGAGGTGAGAATTCCTTGGGTATCGGTGGTCCAGATCAGATCACCGGACATCTCGGTGAGGTGTTGCAACTGCTGCCCTGATTTTCTCAAGGCATCCATCAACAGCGTGACCTCTTTTTTATATTTTCTATTCTCTTCACTCTGTTGAAGCTGTTTACGAAACACTGAAAAATAGTTCTCTTCCACCTCAGAGTGATACTCTGCAAAGGAGAGCAGATAGTCATCCACATCGTCAAGGTGAGCGGATTGACTACGTATTTTATTAACGATAAAAATACTAAGAGCAAAGGTAACAAAGAATGTAAAAAGATAGATAAATAGAAGTTTAATATACTCCACTGGGGGAAGCATAGAGATCCCCTCACTGAAGTGCTGCATATGGTAAAGAAAAAAGAGACCCAGGCTGGTGATAAAGGCGATGATTGCAGCGATAAATGTTTTAATGAACTGCTGCTCGATAGAGACAACAATTTTTAAAATCCCTAAAGACATGGAGAAGGGTTGGGCGTGGCCATTGAGTGTGCTTTGGCCACTTTTAGAGACAATTTTTAGGATTTGATTTAAAAAGTTTCCTTGAAGACGGCTTTTAAATGTTTGTGAGAGGCCGAGTTCTCCTTTTGATGTTTCACGGATAATGAGAAACTTCAAAGTTTGCTCAGGATCATAATCAGGGAAGGAGATAGAAACGACTTTATCGATAAGATTTTTAGGGGCGGAGGTGTCGAGTTCATTGATACACATACCATTTGAGGAGATGTTGGTACAGATACCCTTCACATCCCCTTCATCGGTATGCAGAATCACGTTGTAGCGAACGGCAATACGTAGAGATTTTCGTTGATTTTTGCTGTCCATCGATCTGAGGAGCCCCTGAAAATCTTTATTGATAAGTGGAAGTCTGGCTTATTTATGCGCCAGGAACAACACGTTTAACAATAGCGAGAAGTTGATCCGTAGGAACAGGTTTCACCAGCCATCCGGTGGCACCGGCGGCTTTGGCTTCATTTCGTTTGCTCTCCTGGGATTCGGTGGTGAGCATGAGAATGGGTTTAAATTTAAATGCGGGCATTTTACGAATTTCAGCAATCAGTTGAATACCGTTCATGCCAGGCATATTGAGGTCGGTAATAATAAGATCGGGTTTAAGTCCACCTTTCAGCTTTTTTAACGCGTCTTCGGCGTTGGCAGATTTATCCACCTTAAAACCCGCTTTGGTGAGGATTTGATTCATACTCATCAAAATGGTCGTCGAGTCATCAACGATCATAACGCTTTTCATGGGACTTCCTCGTTTCCTTTATATTATGGATCTTTACGCTTTTGCAGTTGACTACGAAATGCATTAAGTGCGTTTAAGGTTGCTTTTTTTGGGGTCTCTGGCTTTTTTTTTTGATTGTTATCGGATTCCGATGATTCTGGCCAGAGTATATGAGCAAATGCCCATTGTGCCAAAAATTTTTCCTCAGGTAAAACGGTAACCTTTGGTTTTAATGCAATCAACACCTGGAGGATTGCGGTATGCAGATGTTCGCACTTCTCTAGATTAATTCCCCCTTCGGGATTATTCTGTAGCCACTCAAATAGTGCTTCCGCCTCTTCGATGGTACACATATCTATCAGTTGTGCTTCGGTCTCTGTAAATTCAATGGGCATTATAAAAGCTCCTTAAAGTTCAGAACCAAGAGCACACTGCCATCGCCAAGCAGGGCGGTTCCACCGAAATGTCTGAGGCCAGAGACAATACCTTCCATCTTTTTCAGAATGATATCCACCCCTTCGGCAAAGTCATCCACAATAATTCCCACATCTTCATCCTTAAAGCGGATGATTAAAATCGCTTCCAGATCACGATCCTGGTTGCTCTCTTCCGGGGGGAGTCCTAGAACATTAACTAACCGGAAAAGTGGAATTACTTTTCCTCTTAAAACAACCACCTCACGATCTTTAATCTGGTAAATTTCGCTCCGGTTAACTCGGACGGTTTCAACGACAATCTCAAAAGGAACGCCATACGTCTGGTTATTCTGATAGATCATCATCACCCTTGTGACCGCCATGGTCATGGGGAGCGAGAGTTTAACCTTTGTACCTTTACCTAAGGTGCTGGAGAGGGAGAGTGTGCCGCCGGCGCGCTCTACAGCGGAGTTGACCACATCCATACCCACACCGCGTCCAGAGAGGTCGGTGATCTGAGGTGCCATGGAGAAACCGGGTTGCAGAATCAGTTCAACCGCCTCTTGCTCCTCCATCTGTTCTGCCTGCTCTTCATTGATAAGCCCTTTACTTAATGCCTTCTCTTTGACTTTTTTAGCATCAATGCCCTTACCATCGTCATTAATTTCGATGGCGACTTTATCCTCTTCCTGATAGGCGATCAGTTGGATGGTTCCCTCAGCGGATTTACCGGTGGCGCGCCTTACCTCAGGCATCTCAATCCCATGATCCAAGCTATTGCGTACCAAGTGAATCAAAGGATCGGAGAGATCTTCGATCACATTTTTATCGGCTTCGGTATTTTCACCCTGTACCACCAGATTGATCTTTTTACCCAGCTTCCGGGAGAGATCACGCACCAGGCGAGGAAAGCGTTGAAAGACAAAAGATACCGGTAACATGCGCACCTGCATCACCGCGCTCTGGAGATCCTCAGAGATGCGGTTCACTACGCTATATTGATCTTTCAGTTCCCGGGACATCTCGCGGTTTTTATGTTCGGTCTCCGCCCGTTGTGCCAGATAGGAGATGCTGTTTTTAGCCACCACCAACTCACCCACCAGATCCATGATATTATCAATCCGGCTCTGATCAACACGCAATGTTTTCTGGCGTGTCTCCTGGGGCTCTCTATCGGAGGCGCGGCGTCCTAAGCGACGGCCCTCTTCTTTGGTGAGTGCCGCCCCCACACCGGGCATGGTTGCAGGCGATGCGCTCTGTTGCTGTGTCTCCGCTTGCAGAAGCGGGGTGAGCAGATTTTTAGTGGGCTCTAAGCTGCAAGCCTCTCCAGATGCCTCAATCGCTTTTTTTAACGCATCCAGTTGTGTGGTCATATTCAGGCGGGTAAAACAGTTTTTAAGAACCTGATTCACTGCGGCTAAACGACCTTCACGGCAATCTGGCGTACAGGGCATTGCTAGAATCTCTTTCTGTGCCTGAATCAGATTGAGAAACATTGTTTTTTCAGCGGGCAAAATTTCCAGTGCGGCGTCGGATTCTCCCTGACCGTTCTCTTCAACGGTATAATCAGGCCAGCCTGAGAATTCATTTTTATCCATGGCAGAAAGAAGGGTTTCGATCCAGACACTCCGGGGTGTAGGATAGGTGAGCAGGAGATCGATCCAGCGCAGTGCAGAGGTGTGCCATAAGGCGGCATCTTCTGTTTTTAACAGGCTTGAGACCGCTTTTCTTAAGCTGTCCCACGCTTGATCTTCACAGAGGACCAGGGCATCTTCAACAAATTCAGCCAAAATTTCTGACTCTTCCCTATCGCCTGTGGGAAGAATAAGAAAATGGGGGGCGATTTCAGTAATCTCTGTTTGATCTGCAATATAGAGAAAATGTTCATCCAACTCCTCTTTAGGGGCGGTGCTTAAGGCTTGAAATTTTAGGTTACAGCTATAGGCGTCAAACAGTTCGGTGGCGGGCCAGGGGTTTTGATGGGTGATACGCAGTGAACGTATATCAGGCGTCTGACGCATCTGATGCAGAGGATCATCACCGGTAAAAAAACATTGCGCATCAGGTGTATATTGAATGGCGTAGAGGGGATCATGACTCTCTAAGCTCTCTTTAAACGCTTTGATGCGTTGATGTTCCGGCAGTTGTTGGAGCCAGGAGACGCTCTGCAGGATTTTTTGTTCTCTCTTTTGTTGCGTATCTTGTGCCGCCCCGTCAGGATTTTCAAGCCAGGCGCGCAGATTTTTAGCTAAGGCCTCCCCTTCATGATCCGCACCATCGGGCAGTTTTTCGTTGTTCTCAATACTATCTAGCCAACTGTTCACCAGATCGGAGGCATCGAGTAGGTGATCCATCATATCGCTGTTTAAGGCGAGGCGCCCTTCACGCACGCCATCTAAGAGATCTTCCCCCGCATGCACCACCTTGGTGATGGCGGAATATTCGGTGAAGAGTCCCGAAGCCCCTTTTAGGGTGTGCATGGCGCGAAAGACCTGATTCATGGTGGCGCCGTGGGTGGGGTTCTCTTCTAAAGCCAGCAACCCCTTTGCGGCATCTTCGAGAAGTTCGCGCGCTTCACTCAAAAAATGTACGAGCAGTGGATTCATCAGTTTTTCACCCCTGTCATCAGTCGAACTGCCATGGTCAGTTCATCGGGACGTACAGGCTTGATCATAAAATAGTTAGCACCAGCCAGATAAGCCTGTTCTTTATCTTTGATCTGAGACTCTGTGGTTATCATAATTGCGGGGGTCGATTGGGTGGCTTTATCCTGACGCAGTTTCCTTAGCATGCGCAGGCCATCCATCTTTGGCATATTAATATCCACCAGATAGAGATCGAAAGGGGTACTTAAGGCTTTCTCCATCCCCTCCATTCCATTGACCGCTTCTTCCACCTCAAAACCGGCCTCCTGAAGCACGGTTCTATGGTACATGCGAACGGTGCCACCATCATCTACAGCCAATATTTTCTTCATATTTATTCCCCTTTATAGTGGCTTCTGGTAGATGATCGCATCTTTGAAGCGACGGATATTAAACAGAGAAGAGATGCGACTCATGGATTCAGAGTGTCCCAGCATCACAAACCCCCCAGGATTGAGCGCATCGTAGAGGCTTTCAGCCACCTTCCGACGGGAAACTTCATCGAAGTAGATTAGCACATTACGGCAGAAGATCACATCGAAGTGGCGCATGCTTTTATTGTTTTCCAGTTCGAACAGATTAACGATAGAGAAGTCCACAGCCTGGCGCAGATCTTTGCTGATTTGCCACAACTCTTCTCCACGTTTGATCTTTTTAGAAAAATAGTGTTCCAGAATCGGTTTTGGTAGATATTGTACTGCTCGTTTGCCATAAAGCCCTCTTTGGGCTGCAGAGACCACATCGGTATTGATATCTGAAGCGTGGAGTTCCACATCAATCTGTTCAATCGGTGGCCAGTGTTCCAGCAGGTAGAGGGCAATGGAGTAGGGCTCTTCTCCAGTAGAGCAGGGTACGGACCAGATACGAATGTTATCTCCCTGCCGTTTATTGCGGATCACTTCATCCAGTGCGGAGTTGACCAGACACTGAAACTGATACTCTTCCCGATAGAAGTAGGTTTCATTCACCGTGAGCAGATTGGTGAGTTTTTGCAGTTCGTCGCCATCAAAATCGAGGCGAAGATGGGCGAAATAGGAGCGAAAACGGGTGATGCCGTTGATCTCCATGCGGTCCGCAATACGACGCTCTACAAAGTCAAAACGGCTATCCTCAAAATAGGTGCCGGTTTTGCGATAGTAGTAGTCGCGAAACTTTCTAAACTCTTCCAGGGTGAATATGGCCATAGGGGTTCCTTTTTTAAGGTGAGGAAGAGTTACTCTTCTTGTTCAGCCTGGATGCGTCGAATGGCCATATCCACAGAGAACTTGACATAGGGTTCATCGGGAAAGCGTTCGATCACACTCTTTAGTGCAGGAATATGTTCGGCGGTGCCCACTTCGGTGAGACACTCCACGGCTTTGGTGCAGACGTTAATATCTTGATCCTGTTCTAAGATCTGTACCAGCCAGTTGGGGATCTCTGGATGTTTCAGTCCGGCCATAATATCAATGGCGAAGCCGCGTACATCTTCATCGTCATCATCCATGAGTGTGTGAATGTGGTTCGCCACATCCCGTGGCAGTTCCTGTAGCACTTCGATGCTACCGTTGCGCAGTGAAGGATCTTCGCTTCTTAAAAGAGGCACCAGATTAGTAATTACTGTTTCACCACCGATGGTCACCAGTGTGGTGAATATGGCTTCACGCACCGCATCAACGCTCTCTGTCTTGAGGTGATCACAGAGTGGGGGGACCGCTTCAGGGTAGCTGGAGAGATCACGGATCGCCCAACGCCTCACTTGAGGATCGTGGTCAGTGAGTTGGGTTAAAAGTCCTCCCGGGCCACGCAGCGCCCGGCGCTGCTCCTGTTCTGCCTGTGTGTCTGTTGGCTTGGACGTACTTTTCTTTTTCACCAAGGCCATGACAGCCCTCCTCATTATGAGATGATACAATTAGATGCGGTGTTAGAGATACCACGACTTTAATTTATTGGCGATCTCATCGGCATGAAGGATCTCACTGGCGCCATTTAGATCGACCACCTCTTTGGGCATACCATAAACGATGGCGCTCTGTTCTGACTCTGCGATGGTGACACCACCCTGTTTTTTCAGTTGTGTAATGGATTTCGCACCGTCGTATCCCATGCCTGTAAGTTGAACCGCGACCAGTTCCTGAGGTCTTATGCAGGCGAGTGCACTCTCCACCATACGTTCCACGCTGGGATGCCAGACATATTTATCTGCAGCAGGCACGGGCATGGCGACCAGTTGACCACCACGATAGCGTATCACCATATCTGCATCACCCCGGGCAATATAGAGATGGCCTGAGTGCAGTGGTGTAAGATTACCCACCTGTACAACCTTGAGTTGACAGACACCATCAAGCCGTTTTGCAAACGCTTCTGTGAAGCGAGCGGGCATATGTTGTGCTAAAGTAATGGGTACAGGAAATGTACGTGGTAGTTTAGAAAAAATATCCTCAACGGTTCGTGGCCCTCCGGTGGATGCACCGACCAGGAGTAGCGACTGGTTGTGCAATTTTCTTGGTGTGGCTTGTTTTCTTCTAGAGGGTGCGGTCCATCTGGTGTCTGTTCTTTGTGAGCGAAGACGTGAGGTGAGTCCACCGCTTCTGCGTGTTCGAGATTGAACCGCTGCCTTTATTTTAGCAATAATCTCAGGCCCAACCTCTTTAATATTGATCGACACCGTACCGCCGGGCTTGGCGATATAGTCCACCGCCCCTAAAGACATCGCCTCTAAGGTGGCCATGGCCCCTTTTTCGGTGAGTGAGGAGACCATCACCACTGGTCTGGGGCTCTCCGCCATAATGCGTGATAGACAGGTTAAGCCATCCATCACCGGCATATTGATATCCAGTGTCACCACGTCTGGCTGAAACTTCAGTACTTTATCTAGCCCATCCTGGCCATCGCGGGCTGTTTTGATGGAGAATCCACCATCCTCTTCTAAAATCTGTCGAATATATTTCCGCATCAGAGCGGAATCATCAATAATGAGTACAGAGGTCATAGTGCTTATCTTTTGTCTGGGGTGTTAAAATATTTTAAGACCGTTTCTGCCAGTGTATCAGGGTTAAACTTGGAAAGAAAATCATCGGAGCCCACCTCTTCGGATTTAATCTGTGTGGCTGTGTTACTCATGGAGCTATGAAGAATTAAAGGAATGTTGGCGAGTTGCGGATCTTTTTTAACGGTACGTGTAAAGGTGAAGCCATCCATATCGGGCATTTCAATATCGGAGAGAATCAGACGCAGTTGACTTAGCTCTCCTGTTTTGGCCATGCTTCTCAATGTATCTAATGCGGCCACCGCATTTTGCTCCATAATATATTTAACGTTCAACTGTTCTAAAATGGATTGGATCATCAACCGGGCTGTTTTGGAGTCATCCACCGCCATCACCAGGCCCTGTTGTGTGACCTGCGCTGAGTCAGCGGTAATCTGTTCAGAGATGGTGTTATCGATATCAAACATATCGTTGAGGATATCTTCGACATTCAATATCTGGATACCAACATCTGTATTATCGTAAGCGATGGCGGTGAGGTAGCCAAATTCCTGCAAGCCCCCTGCACGGGGATCATAGATCTCTTTCCAGCTTCGTGTGAGAAGCGCCTGCCGCTGTTTCACCAGAAAGCCCTGAACCGCATTATTGTATTCACAGATAATGATATCGTTGAGCATCTCCTGATGGTTTGGATCGATCAGTTCTAACCGGACTGAAAGATCGATCACAGGTACGACTTTTCCCTGAAAGGTGATCGAGCCTATAATCGAGGGGTGTGATCCAGGCATACGGGTAAATTTTCCAGGATTTCGGATGATGGAGAGAATTTTAAAAACATTTATGCTGTAGAGTTGGTTATCCAGCAAGAAGAAGGTGAGCATCTCCATCTGGTTGGAGAAGGCCAGATTGGTGCGTTGCTCCACAGAGTCCATGACATTATTGGCCAATGTTATTCTCCACGATATCCGAATGATTGGCCATCAAGGCCGTCGATTCAAGATGCTTTAAAATGATTTAACAGGTTGCCGGCTTTAATGCATAAATTAAGATGCTTCTCTACAGACTTTGTAGAGAAGCATCTTAAAGATAAGGTTATGCGGCAGTTTTTTGCGCCTGCCTGAATGCTTCGCGCTGCTCCTCATCGAAGAGTTGATCGGCTTGAAGAATGAGAATCATCCTTTTTTGTTTTTCCAGGTTAGCCACTTTACCCATCACCCGTCTCTGTTCTTCAGAGAGGTTGGGGGTATCTTCGATTACTCTTTGGGAGAGTTTAAGCACTTCTAAAACCGAGTCCACAATAAAGCCGGTTTGAATTCCTCCCATGGTGAAAACAACGATGCGTTGGCGGTCGTTGCGCTCTACATTGGGGAGGTTCAGACGTTGACGCAGATCAACAACGGGTAGAACGGCACCACGCAGGTTGAGCATGCCTTCAATGAAGCTGGGTGTTTTGGGTACAGCGGTGAGCTGTTCTGGGATACGGATGATCTCCTGAATTGACTCAATCTGCACACCAAACTCTTCATCTTGAAGCCTGAAGACCACCAGTTGGTTATCATCTTCATCGCCATCTTCGTCATGATGGCTGTGATCATCACCACGATCAGAACTGCTCTCATCGCTCTGCATTGCCAGGGCTTCTTTGAGTGCCTCATGTTCAAAGAGTGCATCCACATTAAGATTGGAGACCAGACGTTTACCATCGTCGAGACGGCAGATCGACTGAATCTCTTTAATCCCTTGATCACCGCTGGCGAGCATGACGGGGACTTCATCGGCCAGTTTATTGGGGACGCGAAGTACTTCACGCACCTGATCGACGATAATACCCACAGAGTTACTGCGATTCCCGGTGCCGGCTTCATCAAGGGAGATCACCACAACGCGGTTATGTTCGCCCAGATCAGGTTGTTCGAAGTGAAACATCCGTCTTAAGCTCACTAGAGGCAGTAGTCGATTGCGCAGGTTGATGATGCCTAACACATGTCCGGCACTTTTAGGCACCTGGCTGATTTCATCGGGAATGCGCACAATCTCTTCGACACGTTCAATGGGGAAGGCGTACTCCTGGCCATTGACGACATAGCTGACCAGTTGCACTTCATCGCCATCAACCAGTTCATCTTCGCTGCTTTTTTTATCGCTGCTAGAACCACTATCGCTTGAAGTGGATTTTTTATCACTCTGTGTGATGGAAATGAAGTCTTGTGCAACCAGTTTTTTAACATCAAGCATCATCACCATGGCATGTTCGCCAACATCTTTAACGACGCCGGTGAGTACTTCGGTGTTGACGGTTGATTGAATACTATCAACGCCTTCAATCTTCTCTTCATCCACCGTGACCACGCGTGAAACGCGATCCACCACAAAGCCGACCGAGGTTCCCACATCAACCACAACAACACGGGTATCTTCAGTATGCTCTTTAGGTGCATCCTGGAACAGTGCGCGTAGATTAACCACGGGCAAGAGTGTTCCTCTTAGGTTGGCGAGTCCCTCCAGACTGGGTGGTGAGAGGGGAACGCGCACCATTTCGGGCATACGGATGATCTCTTGGACGGAGAGTACAGGAAAAGAGAAAACCTCTTCGCCGATAAAAAAGGTGACAAACTGGTGTCCTTCACGCAGGGCATTATCCTCGCGGCGAGACTTTTCGTCACCTTTTTGGGATGATGATTTGGATGATGATTTTTCGGTGGCGGCTTCATCTTTGACCACCTTCTCTACAGACATAGGGTATCTCCTTCAGAGTTAGAATCCATGTGGAGTCCAACGCGCTGATTTTTGAAAAACCATCATCAGTTGGCACTTTGCAGTTCATCGGCGATGGAGGAGATCTCTTCAACAGCGGTAGCCAGTTCATCGGCGCCTTGGGATTGCTGTTGTGCGGCACTGGATGCCTCTAGTGCGGCTTTGGAGGCTTCTTCGGCGGCGCTACCAATCTGTTCATTTCCTTTTTTAGCAGATTCAACCTGGGCTTCGATCTCCTGACTGATTTTATCGATCGCTTCGTTGCCTTCGATCACCACTTTCATATCGGCTTCAACCTGCTCCAGTTTTTTGGTGGTGGTTTTTGCTTTCTCCACCTCTTCTAGAGCCTCTTTACCGATTTCGGTCATATCGGTGACCACTTTATTAATCTGATCCTGGATCGCTTTGACCAGATCTTTGATCTGTTCGGCATTCTCTGCGGCATCCTGAGCCAGATTACGGATATCGGTGGCCACAACCGCGAAGCCTTTACCATATTCACCGGCGCGGGCGGCCTCAATGGCGCCGTTGACTGCGAGCATATTGGTTTGTAGTGCGACCATGGCGATGGCATCGACAATTTTATCGATCTTACGGCTCACCTGTTCTAAGTCGTTCATACGAACCAGGTCTTTGCTGGAGGCCTCTTGCGCGTCAGAGATACCCTGAATCATGGTATCCACCGCCACTTTATTTTTAGCAAGCAGGTCAGAGATATTTCCACCCTTCTCCAATGCTTCAGTGGCTCGCTCTCCGGCAAGTTTGGATGAACTTTGAATTTGATCAATGGCAACGCCGGCCTCGTTAATCACCTTGGACTGCTGCTCTGAGCCCCGGCTGATCTGCTCTATTGCGGTCATGATCTGGCTGGCGGAGGCGTTGATCTCTTCCACGGAGGCGGAGAGTTCTTCAGCGGAGGAGGCGACTTCTTCGGCACTTTTGCGGATATCGGTGCTTGATTTAAGCACATCCGCCATATCTTCAAGCTCCTGACTGGCTTGCTCGGCACCGCTTAGAGCTTGGGTCTGTTGATCCACCGCTTTCATGGACTCTTCACAAGCAGAAGACTGCTCTTCGGCGGCCGCAGCAATATCTTCAGCGCCTTTCAGAGCGACGGCGGCGGCATCAGTGCCCTGTTGTGCGCCAGAGCTGATCTGTTTTGAACCATCATAGATCACATCCATATCTTTGCGGATTATGTCAAGCTGTGCTGTCACCTCACGACCTTTTTGTACTTCACCGCGGGCGGCTTCGGCGGCTTTTTGCACCCCTTCGGTGACCAGTTTGACTTCATCCTGAATTTTTTTGATCAACTCTTGAATATCGGTGGCATTTTTCTCAGCGGTTTCAGCCAGAGTACGCACTTCATCGGCCACCACGGCAAACCCTTTACCGTGCTGACCGGCGCGGGCGGCTTCGATGGCGGCGTTTAAGGCGAGAAGGTTGGTCTGATCTGCGATGCGTCCCACGGTCTGCACGATTTCACCGATATTATCGGCCTGCTTTTCCATTTCAGCGATCATTTTGCCTGATTCAACCTGACGGTCAGAGGCCGTGCTGACATTATCGACCATCACGCTGATATCTGAGGTCATGGAGGCGGTTAGCTCTTTCAGGAGTTGAATCTTCTCCTGAGATACGGTGGACATCTCATTGGTTTTTTGAAGGTTTTTTGAGATCACCTGCATCGCTTCTAAGCTGGTCTGGGTGGTTGCCCCCGCCTGTTCAGCGCCGGCTGCGATCTGCTCCATGGCGGTTGCAAGCTGTTTGGAGGCATCGGCTGCTTCAACAACGCCTTTATTGAGCTCAACAGCAGCCGAAGCAACACGTTCGGCGGCTTGCTGTTGCTTTGCCAGCGTACGTGATTTTCTGCGTTGACGATCTGCATCCCGTTTTTTTGAAGCAGCATCGCCGCTGTTACCGTTTACGGGAACTGCACTGCCCTGATATTTGACAAGCGCCATTGTTCATTTCCTTTTTAAATTTGTGCTTGACGTTGAGTACGCCGACAGGGTATATGGATGAGGAAGTTGTTGATGTTTGCGTTAATCTGGTTAAGAAATAATTTTTAAGATTTAAGAAGATACAAGATCGATAAATGAAGCTTCTAAGATTGATAAATAGGTTCCCCCCCCCCTTTTCATCAAATCTTTAAACATTCCAACATTTATAGATTAAATGTATCTTCCAATAAAATGGTCTGTTAAGTCAACCCTTATTTGCATGTTTTTGCTTAAAAACAATGCACAGTGTTTTATGTGGTGGCTTTTTCTGACAGTTATGTTGCGTAATATGTGGTTTGTCGTTATTTATTGACTTTAACCAGATAGATGTCGGCTTCTACCCACTGCGTTTTGCCCTGATGATTATTCTCTGTGCGTAAATCAGCGGTTTTTACCTTCTGTTCAATAAATTGGCACTGCTGGCAGATGCTTTGGATATAGTTTTTTGAGTGGGCATAGCGTCCGGAGGTATGGAGGGAAAAATCTTGATCTTCTGATATAAGTTTTTCGGTTGAGAATAGAAAATGGGCGCCAGGATGGGCATGCTTTTTTATTGTTTGAAACAGCGGCAGGAGTTGTCCAATATAGACAAAGGTATCGGCGGCAATAAAGAGATCAAAACGGGCTTCTGGCATATTATCCAGTATTTTAATGATATCACCTTGAAACAGTTGGTTGTAGATATTTTTACTGCGTGCCACTTCAATCATTTTAGGGGAGAGATCAATGGCGGACATTTTTGAGATCAATGGCCGCAGTGCCTGGCCTGTAAGGCCCGTTCCAGCACCAAGATCAATGGCATTCTGATAGGTATGACCTAAACCCACAGCCTGCTCTAAGATCTGCCGAAAGAGCATGGGGCCACGGTAACGCAGTACTTTTTCCAGGTGGTCATCAAAGTTTGTTGCGTATTTATCAAAAAGTCGTTTGACAAAAGTTTGGGGGGCGCTGTTGGGACAGGCTCCAGAGAGGGCGGCGGCCATATGTTGTGCGGAGGGGAAATCGGGACGGATTTTTAATGTGGCCTGATAGGCTTTGAGCGCCTGTTCCAGATCGCCTTGTTCCTGAAAAACAGCCGCCAGATTAAAGTGTGTGGTGGCGTTGTCATGGATAAGGATCGATTTCTGGTAGGCTTCCACCGCCTCTTCCAAGCGTTGTGTCCGGTGGTATGCCACCCCCAGATTAAAAAGAAGATCAGCATTATCGGGACAAATCAGGTTGGCTTTCTCTAAGATGGTTGTGGCTTCATCATTTTTCTCCAAATCAGAGAGCACAGCACCAAGATTGATATAATAATCAACCTGTTCTGGTGCATGTTTAATCGCTTGGGTGATCAGAAGCAGGGCGTTCTGGTGCTGTTTTAGCTCTTTAGCGATTAATCCCAACAGATGGAGGGTCGGGGCATGCTCTGGCTGCTCTGCCAGAAGCGTTTTACATAGTTCAACCGATTCACTGTAACGTTGTTTATGATAAAAAGAGCGCGCTTGTTCGTAGCGTTGTTGAACATCAGAAGGCTTAAGAGACATGTCGATACTCCGGTCAGGCCGAGGCCAGATGGCCAGACCAACAGATCGACGCAAAAGATATGCAGGGAGAGCAATATGGATTCGACCGGGTTGATACCCGTCGTTATGTAAAAATTTGAGTATAGAGTGGTTGAGAAAGGCTGTGCAATGTATAAAATAAAATATTAGTGCATCTGTTTTTTTAATAAAGAGACGCCTATACTATTAGTAGAGGCGATTGATTTGTGTCTCAAAGTTATTTTATCGGCGCTTTTGAGGTGATAACCGTGAAAACCAACTTATTGATTGATCACCCGAATGTTCTTTCCTACCTGTTCCATCCACGTTCAGGCCCCCGTTCTTCGCCAGGTGGACCGATTCAAGATATACGTTTTTCCGTTGATCAAGGGGTCCAACTCAGCGGTCGTCTCCATTTTGCCGGTGCCGATTCGCCAACCCTTCTTTTTTGGCATGGCAATGGAGAGATTCCTGCGGATTATGATACGTTCAATGTGTATTTAAAGATGGGGATTAACTTCTTGGTCGTCGGATACCGCGGCTATGGAATGAGTCAGGGGACGCCTACTGGTTCGACCATGCTAAAGGATGCGGTTATGGTATTCGAACAGATGCCTGAGGTATTAGCGTGGCATGGTATTTCATCTCAGAAATACTTTGTGATGGGGCGCTCTCTTGGGTGTACCACAGCCATTGAGACCGCCTTTAGGATTCAGAAAGGCATTGATGGTCTGATTCTGGAAAGTGGTAGAGCATTCTCTGTACCGTTATTTGAACGGGCAGGGCTTGGGTTTCTGGAAGATCTGGATGAACGTATGGGCTTTCAGAATGATAAGAAGATCGCTGAAATTTCGATACCCACGCTGGTTATCCATGGAGAAAATGATGTTGTAATCCCTTTTTCAGATGGTGAAGCACTCTTTGAGCGGTCGGCCGGTGATCCGAAGAGAATGGTTCGTATTTCTGGTGCAGGTCACAACGATTTAATGATTATTGGAGAGAATCTCTATTTTAAATCGATTAGGAATTTTGTGCTTGGCGATTGATTCTTGAATAGAGATTGATGAGACCGCTGCCTCTCAAACATGGTAATTAACAGCTATGTTAGGATACGGGTGCATGTTCGAGTAATGCCTTGATCAAGGTCTGCTTCTTGATGGGTTTTGTGAGGTATCCACTGCATCCCGCCGCAAGGCACTTTTCCCGATCTCCTTCCATGGCATGCGCTGTCAAAGCTAGGATAATCTGTTGTTGTGACTCTTGACGGATCTTTCGTGTCGCTTCATAGCCATCCATCACGGGCATTTGCATATCCATAAGAATAATATCAAAGTGGTTCGAACGTACCTTTTCCAGTGCTTGTGCGCCATCTTCAACCACAGTCAAATGAATGCGCGTTTTCTTCAGGTATGATCGAACCAGCATCGCATTATCCGGGGAGTCCTCGGCGAGCAAAACCTGCATGGCTGGTGTCTCTATCTTATGCTTAACCTGTTTTTTGGCTGTTTTTTTTGCCTCTTTTGGGGAGGATGGAATCAATGGCAGGCGCAGTGTAAACGTTGTCCCTTTGCCAACGATACTCTTGCAGGTGATGGTGCCCCCCATCAGCGTGGTTAATTTGTGGGTAATGGTTAATCCTAAGCCACTGCCGCCATATTCACGCGTGTCACTTGAATCAACCTGATAAAAGAGTCCAAAAATACGTTCAACATGCTCTGGTGGAATACCGATGCCGGTGTCTGTGACAAAGATGCATATTTGCTCAGAATTTTTGTCACAGAATGCCGTCTCTATGCGGATTAAACCCTGATTGGTAAATTTGATCGCGTTACCGATAAGGTTGATCAGTACTTGCCGAATGCGACGCTCATCACCAAGCCATATTGTCGGCAGTTGATCGGCGATTTTTACCTGAATTGTAAGTCCTTTTTCAATGGCTGCGCGGTCAAGAAGAGAGGCTACGGCATGACACAGCATGGGGAGATCAAAAGGCGCTGCGTTGGACTTTTCGATTCCGGCATCTAAGCGCAAGAGTTCTAATATGTCGTCAATCAATGTCAGTAGCGCGGTTCCGGCCCGTTTCTGCACCGCAAGATAAGCCTTGCGCTCTTCCTTGGTTGGATGCTCCTGTAACAGTTCGGTCATACCCAATATGGCGTTCATCGGGGTGCGAATTTCATGGCTCATCATGGCCAGAAACGAACTTTTGGCGCGATTTGCTGCCTCGGCGGCCTCTTTGGCTTGTTTTAGCGCCTTGCGTTCCTGTTCACGCTCTTTTTCTATCTCTTTTTTCTGGGTAATGTCTTCTTTGACTGCAACAAAATGGGTGGTTTTACCTTTTTTATCCAAAATGGGTGAAATTGAGGCGGCTTCCCAGTATAGAGATCCATCCTGTCTTCTATTATGAAACTCTCCAAACCATTCCTTGCCAGAGGTTATTGTGCTCCAAAGATGGGCATATTCAGAAGCCTCCATATCTCCTGATTTTAGTATACCAGGAGATTGGCCGGTCAATATCTCTCTGGTATAACCGGAGGATTGGCAGCAACGGGTATTGACATACTGTATGGTGCCTTTACGATCGGTAATGATAACGGATACCGGACTCTGCTCCATAGCCCAATCAAGGATGCGCAGCTTATCCATAACCAGGCGGCGTTCGGAGGTCTCTTGTTTAAGTTTTTGTAAGCTGGATGAAAGCTGCTGTTGTTTATCTGTAAGTAGTTGCGCTTTTTGACGTAACTTTACCCAAGTAATGAGTCCAAACAACATCAGTATCAGGCTCATTACAAAAAGCAGGCGTCGAAATTCGTTCATACGTTTGAGTTCACGGTTGAAACGAAGCGCTTCGTGATGCCTGAGTTCTGTGATTGAATCCACCAGTTGAATGGCCAGGGCTTGTGTCATAATGGACTCCACCCGGATTTTAAACTGTATCACCCGCTCCACATGACTCAAAAGATGGCTTAGATGTGATTCTGATGTGTGATCTGGCTTAAATTGACGAAGTCGTTGAACCATTAAGGGGATTTCATGATCTTGGTTGGTGACGCCAGGGCGACTGGATACGGTAACCGCCCGCAATAACGTATGGAGGGTTGTCAGAAATTCATTAAGATCTTTTTTATCCCATGTGTCAGGCTTGAGGCTTAATTCTTTGGCTAAACGACGGATTGCGGTAGGAAGATAAGCTTGTGAATTTCGTAACACCGCTAAGTCTGAGGCAAAGTATTGAACCAGGCGTTCTTTTTGGTGTTGCCGTTTTTCTAAGGCCAACAGTTGCGGTTTGGCCCATTGTCTGTTCTGAGTATGTTCTATCAGAAGCGATTGAATTTCCTTAGACATCTCTGATAGATGTTGGTGGAAGGGATCAAAATGGGCCAGTTGGCCTTGTCGTGCCAGAGAGATATCACGATCCAAAAGGGTATCCAGTTGCTCCAGACGCTGTAAATGGGTTAGAAAACGCTCATGATGTGTGCGGTCTAAGCCTTCATAAAAAGCCAGAAGGGACATCAACCCTCCCAAAGCCAATACAAACAAAACCATCCAGAAAGTGCGGGAGGTTTTCATTGTATCGCTCCGTCCAGTTGACCCGTTAAAGCTTTAAAAAAATCGATGATCAGGTCGATCTCCGGTTTGATGATTTCCCGTCCCAGTTGATAATGGACCATAATGCGTATCGCTTCATCGAGACTCTTTACTGAGCCGTCGTGAAAATAGGGTGGTGTAAGCGCCACGTTGCGCAGACCTGGCACCTTAAATCGATGCCGGTCTCGCAGTCGTCCTGTAACGTTATAGCGGCCGAGATCGGCTTTAGAAATTTTCTTTCCCCGATCAGCAAAATAGTTGCCATACAACCCCATATTCTGGAACATATTGCCGCCTAAGTTGACTCCTTGATGGCAACTGGAACAGCCGTAGGCAAGAAAAAGTCTGAGTCCCTGTTTCTGTCTGTTTGTAAGTGCTTTATCATCTCCGCGCAGATGGTCATCAAATGGGCTGGGTGTGATGAGAGCGCGTTCAAATTCAGCGATGGCATCCTGAATATTGGCTGCCGTCAGACCATCCTTATAGAGTGTTTGAAACGCTTCGACCATAACGGCATCTTGATTCAGTTTGGTAATCACCTGCGTCCAGTTGGAGCCCATCTCTTTAGGGCTTTGGATTGGCCCTGCCGCCTGTTCAAAAAGATTTGCCGCGCGCCCATCCCAGAACTGTTTAAAATTGAAACCACTATTGAGAACCGTTGGCGCATTGATCGAACCCACTTGATTATCAATTCCGGTAGAGGTTGCGGCCAGATCCATACCGCCCTGCTCAAGATTATGGCAACTTGCACACGAGAGACTGTTATCTTTTGAGAGGCGGGGGTCATGAAACAGCGTATGGCCCAGCTTAACCTTCTGTGTATTAAGTTGAAGCTGTTGTGGCAAAGCTTGAAGTGGATTGCGTATGGACTCATGATCCGCAAACATAGGATTTTCCTGGCCCATGACCTGGGTAGAAAAAAGCAGTAGCAGAAAAAAGAGGCTCATGTTCATGGGACGCTCACTTTTTACGTTGGCAGTTTTGCCTTGTTCTGTCTTTACTTATGGATGCTTTTACGTGCTGAAAATTTTTAAAATAAGTGGCGGTTGCCAAAGGTGAAAGCGGGTAAAAATTGTTTTTTGATCAAATTTAAGAGGATAAGCAATATAAATTCATATTATACCTTATAAAGCATATGGTGTATAATTTTTTTTTTTGGATAGAAAGCGGGTTCAATGGGAAGAATGTTTTCATATCAAAAACTTAATCTTGTTCTAGCGTGGCGGCTGGGATGAAACGCTCTAGCCTGCCTTACAGAGAAAGACTTAGGCGCTTTACACTGCATGTTAATCTTGGCACTATTAAGAAAGGTGAGATTCAAGCTTAAGAGTCGTACTTACATTTTTTTTACACTCCACAGTGTTGTTCCAAATCAACAGTCAAGGTATACTATGGATACCATTGTCTGAAGAGTAAATCTCCATATAAAGAGGTTTTATGTCATGAAAACAACACGAGCAAACAGTTCCTTGGTTTTGGCTCTCCTCTGTCTGATATGGACTCTTCCGGCACAGTCGGCTGATATTACCTGGCTTGGGTGTGGCGTTATTAAAAATGCTTTTACAAAAGAATTAGTCCTTGAATTTCAAAAGCGCACAGGAATCACCACAATGGTACGTGGTGGCGGTGCACTGAAAGGGATCCGTGATGTTGCCGCAGGACGTACGGATATCGCGGGTACATGTCGTCCTGCCTTGGATTTTCCAGAAGAACAAAATGTCCAGTTGAACCATGTGGCCTGGGATGCTTTAACATTGATTGTGCCAGATAGCAATCCGATTACAAGTGTCTCTTCAGAACAGGTGCAAGGAATGATTGCGGGAGATCTCCGTAACTGGAAACAGTTGGGCGGCCAGGATATACCCATCGAACTCTATGCCCGACGCGGTGCCTTAAGTGGCGTGGGCTATATGTTTCGGGTGATGTTTTTCCAGGATAAAAACTTTATCTATGCCAATGCCCAAGAGGTGCCACGCTCCTCCGGTCTTATCGAGATTCTGGTGAAAAAAGGAAGTGGCACTTTGGGTATTTCTGGCGCGGCAAGTGCGCACAAACGCAGAGGTATGCGTATGTTGGCTCTGGATGGCGTTTACCCCAGCAAAGAGAATATCCAGTCTGGTGCTTATCCACTGATTCGTCCTCTATATTATGCGATTGGGCCTCACGTATCCAAAAAAGCCAGGCAGTTTATCCAATTTGCATTGAGTCCTGAAGGTCAGAAGATTATTTCAGCCGAGGGTGTGGTCAACTTGAAAGAGGGGCATAAATTGGCTGCGTTGTTTCGTGATCGTTTTGGTTCAGAATATCTGGCGCCAGGTGTTCTGATGACGCAGCCAACCACCAATCCTTAGATGACTATTCGGCAGACCATCCGCTTGTCCATCGTTTCTCTGATGGGGCTACTTGTCCTTGCCATGGGTATGGTATGGTGGGGATTTTATGAGATGGATGAACGATCTAAATATGTGGAAACTGTGGAGCGCAATGCCCTGCAACTGGAATTGGTGCAAAAGTCAATTGATGATGCGCTGTTACTACAGGGCTTGCCGGTTACGTTGGAGAAAATTCGCAAAGAGGTTCTTCAATATCAGAAAACATTACATGTCTTGGCCTCTGCGCCCCATTTGGATCAATCCATGGTGCAAGAACAGAAAAAAATCCGTGAACAGTGGGTAGCGTATCGGGAACTCATCGATAACCTGCTCAAGCTTGATGCGGTGGCTTCAGATAATGAAGAAGCGCTGTTCTTCTTTTTAGAGTTAAGGGACCATGAAGACGAAATTTTGCAACGGCTTGATCTATTGGTTCATAAAGCGCGTAAACAAACCGAATCACATACCAATCTGATCCGAATAACCATTCTGTCCGTTGGTTTGATCCTGGCCATCGGAATGGTCATGCTGTTGTACCATCTCTATCGGATTGTTGTCCCTCCCTTAACCTGCTTATCCAAACAGGTGATCCAGACTGAACAGAGCGGTCAATTTATCCACAAAGAACATAGGGGGCGGCCTGATGAGGTTGGCCAAACCATTCATGCGTTCAATAGCTTGATGGTCTCACTACATACCATCATTGGAAATATCAACGATGTGATGGCCTCTCTGGCCAGGGAAGAGTTTGACAAGCAGGTCACTCTGGAGATGAAAGGCGAACTGGATCAATTAAAACAGAGCGTCAACGCAACAGCCAGAGAGTTGGCAAAAATCAGTGCGGAACGAAAAGCCGCTGTAGAGCAAGCGGAAGATGCCAATCGCGCTAAAAGCGATTTTCTCTCCAACATGAGCCACGAAATCCGCACGCCGATGAACGCCATCATCGGTCTGAGTCATCTGGCATTACAAACCGAACTGACAGGCAAACAGGAAGACTACTTAAGCAAAATTCAATCCTCCGCCCAATCTCTACTTGGGATTATCGACGATATCCTCGATTTTTCCAAAATTGAAGCCAGAAAACTGGATCTGGAGAGGGTGGATTTTAGCTTGGATAGCGTACTGGAAAACCTGGGTGACATGGTTGGTGTCAAAGTTGAGGAGAAAGGGTTGGAACTCCTGTTTTGTCATCCAGACAATGTCCCGGATAAACTGATTGGTGACCCCCTACGTCTGGGGCAGGTATTGATCAATTTGGTGAACAATGCCGTTAAGTTTACGGAACTGGGGGAGATTTTTGTCGGATGCACTCTGGAAGAGGAAGATAAAGAGCGGGTTTGTGTGCGGTTTGATGTCCGGGATACAGGGATTGGATTGACCCCAGAACAGAGTTCTAAGCTGTTTCAAGCCTTCTCCCAGGCCGATGCCTCCACCAGCAGAAAATATGGTGGGACTGGATTGGGGCTTACGATCTGTAAACGTCTGGTGGAAATGATGGGTGGCGAAATCAGCGTGACCAGCGACCCAGGCATTGGTAGCGAATTTAGCTTTACAGTCTGGTTCGAACGGCAGAACGCTTCAGAAGAAAAACGACGCTATATCACCTCTGATCTTAAAGAGGTCAAGGTGTTGGTGGTGGATGATAACAAAACTTCCCGGTGCATTCTCAGTGATATGGTCGCATCGTTCTCCTTTGACTCTCAAGCGGTTTCATCAGGTGCTGAGGCTTTGGATGTTTTGGCATCAGCGAAAACCTCTCCTTTTAATTTGGTATTGATGGATTGGAAGATGCCCGGTATGGATGGCTTAGAAACGGCCCGCCGTATCAAAGAACATTTTGCTTTAAGCCAGCCACCATCTATTATTCTTGTCACTGCTTATAGCCGTAGAGAGGGGATTCGGGAGGAGAAGCGCGCTTTTATCGATCATTTTCTTACCAAGCCAGTCAATCCATCGCAACTGTTTTCTGCCATTTTGAATGTTTTAAATCCAAATGAAAAGAGTCCGCGCAGAGAGATTCAAAAAGAAAATCAAACGCGGGATGTCGAGGCTATTCATGGTATCCTTGGCGCAAAAGTGCTCTTAGCAGAAGATAACCTGCTCAACCAACAGGTGGCTACTGAACTCCTTAAAGGATATGGATTGGAGGTTACTGTCGCCAACAATGGCAAAGAGGTGCTCAATATCGTTCAAAATAACGACTTTGATATCATCTTAATGGATATTCAGATGCCAGAAATGGATGGGTTCCAAACGATCCGTGTGCTACGTCAAGATCCTCTGTTCAAAGAACTGCCCATTCTGGCGATGACAGCCCATGCCATGGCTGGTGATCGGGATAAGTCCTTAGCTGCGGGGATGGATGATCATCTCACAAAACCGATTGATCCAGAAAAGCTGCTTTTGGCCCTTGTCAAATGGATCCCCGTTAAAGAATATGCGACGCCAAAATCTGTTGAACAACTGCCAAAACCTGTTGAACAGTCGCCACAAGCCCCCACAGAGGTGGCGTTTCCAGAACATCTTCCTGGCATTGATGTTCACGTTGGTTTAAAGTTTCTTGCCGGTAGCCACCAGTTGTTTGAGAAACTGCTCAAGGATTTTCTTAGGGACTACCACGATGTGATCTCCACCATTCGAGAGGCGTTGGCACAAGGAAATGAAGACGAGGTCCAACGTTTGGCGCATACGGTTAAAGGGATTTCAGGTACCCTGGGGGCGCATGATCTACACATTGCTGTTCGCGATTTTGAATTGGCTGTCAAGGCGAAGCGCTCAGAGAAGTACGCGTTGCTTCTGGAACGTTTTGAGATGGCACTATCACGCGTTTTATCCAGTATTAAGAGATTAGAAGTGCCTCAGCGTCAATCTGGTGTTGGTTCTAAAGAAGAGGCTGTCGATGTCCAAGCAGTGACACCGCTGTTCAAAGCGTTGGTTCCCATGCTGGATGATGGCCTTTCTGCCGCCGAGGATAAACTGGCTGAAATCAGAGGCTTGATGCGGGGTTCTGCTCATGAAGCAGCGCTGACACAGATCCAGAAACAGATCAAAGATGACGATTTTGAAGAGGCCTCGCAGACTCTCAGATCCCTGGCTTCTTCTCTTGAGATCTCTGTTGATTAAGGGAAATTAAAAACAGATGTATATTTTGGACAGGGATGATAAATTCGCTGATTTGATCGCGTCGGCGGATAGCCCTAAAAAAATATGGTGGAAAAAGTTAACGATAACACGAGAAATATTGAATAACCATCAATATAGACAATTCATTTTAGGATGATTTCTGGAGACGTTCTCATGCAGAATCGTGGTGATAAGCAGAAAGCCAAAATTCTGATTGTTGATAATGAGCGATTCAATATCAATGTACTTGTTGATTTATTAAAAGCGGATTATGAGATTATGGTCGCCAAGAGCGGACTGCAAACGTTAAAACATGTGCAGTCTGCTAAACCACCGGATCTGATCTTGTTGGACACCATCATGCCAGAGATGGATGGTTACGAAGTGTGTCGGCAACTCAAGGCCGATAAATCAACCAGAGAGATCCCCGTCATCTTTGTCACGGACAGGAGGGGGACCGAAGATGAAACCAAAGGCTTGGGTTTAGGCGCGGTGGACTATATTGCCAGACCCATCTCTCCGGCGATTGTTAAATCGAGGATAGACAATCATCTGGCATTGCATCGTGCACGCCAAAAGTTGGCAAAGCAAAATAGGGAGCTATCCAATTGGCAACAACAGATGCAGTTGTTGTTGCGCCATACACCAAGCGCCATTGCCATGTTTGATGATCAACTGCGTTATATGCAGGTCAGTCACCGCTGGGTCGATGATTACAACCTGGATAAGGATAATATTCTTGGTCGCCATCTTTTGGAGTTGACCCCAACGCTTTCCGAACGTTGGCAAGAGATTTATCAAAAGTGCCTTGCTGGCGTATGGGACAAACAGGAGGCCGAACTATTCTTTAATGAGACCTATGGTTTGCCCCAATACTTTACCTGGGAAGCTTTTCCCTGGCGGACATCTTCTGGCGATGTTGGAGGCGTTATTATGCATACCGAAGATGTCACAACCAGGAAGAGACTGGAGGATGAAGTTAAGACGCAACGCGATCGTTTGGCTGTCGAGAAAAAAATTATCGAAGATATCATTACCCAGATGCGTACATATGAACAGCTTGATCTGCGAAACTTACGTATACTTCAGAATTCAGTAGAAAAGACTACTGGAGATATTCTGCTTTCCGATTTTCGTCCAGATGGTACTCAACATGTTCTTTTGGGTGACTTTACTGGACATGGACTTCCCGCCGCCATTGGTGGCCCAATGGCATTGAATATTTTCTATGCGATGACACGAAAATGCTTGCCGGCTTCTGCCATTCTTACTGAGATCAATCAAAAACTTTATAAACAAACACCCGCGTATATGTTTATGACCGCGGGATTTTTGGAGTTGAATCCTGCGAGAGATCGATTAACCGTATGGAACTGTTCCAATCCAGATATTTTAATCTTTAGAGATGGAGCGATCCATCAGAGAGTGCCATCCGGTTGTTTTGCGCGGGGCATGATCGACCGGCTTGACAAGCCTGGTGTAGAGTTGGCGGTTACTCCAGGAGACAGGGTTTATATGTATACCGATGGATTTATTGAGGAGACGGATGAAGGTGGTGTGATGTTAGGTCAGAAATGTTTTGAAGAATTCCTTGTTGAGATGGTGCAAAAAGATAGGCCGTTGGCGTTTTTAAAGGATGCTTTAAGTCGCTTCCATTCAAGCCATGAACAGAGTGATGATATGACCCTGGTGGAATTGACCTGCTGATATAAGTTGGTTATCCCTATTTTTTGGCGTAGAGTTCTTTGGGGTCGATCTTGGGTTGGGCGATCTCTTTCCATTTACCCGCGTCCGCCTCCAGATAGAAGCAGTTTCGGCGGCCGGTGTGGCAGGCGACGCCGATCTGGTCAACCAGAAGCAGCAGGGTATCTTGATCACAGTCGGTGCGCACTGCTTTAACGTTCTGTACCTGGCCGGAGGACTCCCCTTTGCGCCAATAGGTCTGACGGCTACGGGACCAGTAGCAGGCGACTCCTGTTGTAAGGGTTTCCGCCAGGGAGTCGGCGTTCATCCAGGCCATCATCAGTACCTCGCCCGTGTCGTGCTGTTGGGCAATCGCGGGAATGAGGCCGTCTGCGTTATATTTTAGACCGGTGAGATCGGGTAGCGTGTCCATGGGGTGTTGTTCCTGTTTAAGTCAAGTTTTTCTGGGTGGCTTTCATTGGATTTGGTTTTGATCCAACCATTTATTCCAGTAATTGGTTTGCGTCGCGTAACTCCTGCGCCTCAACGCCACGGGTGATGAAGACAATGCGTGAACGTCGGTCTTCATCGGGCCATGCGGGCAGTGGCATCAATGGATGAAAGAGGTGCTGTGCTCCGTGCAGAGCCATGGGTGTGTCATGGCCTTCAATGTTGATAATTCCTTTCACCCGCAACAGATCGGGTCCACGTTTAAGCTTTAGAAAATCCAACCACAAAGTCAATGCCGATTCACGCACCGGTTTCTCCAGATGGATGGAGAAGGTCTGGATGCCATCATCATGGGCGTGATGATCGTGGCTGCTATGGTGTCTGTGATCCACCTCCCTCAACCAGTTTTGGATCTGATCAGTTCTCTCCTCGGGTATGAAGGGGGGTAGTGTCAGGAGTTGTGCCGGATCCACGACACCCTTTTTTGTTGTGAGTAACTCTGCGCTGGGATTGAGGTGTCTTAGTCGTGTTTGTAGTATCTTTTGTTCCGTGGTTTTAGCAAGATCGGTTTTGGTCAGCAGGAGCAGATCCGCCATAGCGGCTTGTTTTACCGCTTCCTGGTGGTTATCCAGGGTGGTCATGCCGTTGACCGCATCCACGCACGTCACTGTCCCATGCAGGGCGTAGCGTTTGTAGAGTGTTTCATCTCTAAACATGGTGTGGATGATGGAAGTGGGGTCTGCCAGTCCGGTGGTTTCAATGAGTACGCGGGAGAACCAAGGTTGTCCACCCCGGGCGTAGCGCCACCAGGCGTCGCGCAGTGTCTTTACCAGATCTTCACGTATGGCGCAACAGAGGCAACCGCTCTCTAAGCGCAAAGCTGAAGGGGCACCGCTCTTCTTTAGTGCCTCAGCCACCAGGTCGTGATCCAGGCCGATCTGGCCCAATTCGTTGATCACCACCAGGGTCTCTTTCCATTGTGGTTGGTGGATCAGATGGTTGAGAACGGTGGTCTTGCCGCTACCCAAAAAGCCAGTGAGAAGAATAACGGGTAAGCGTGTGCTTTTGGGCATGAGGGGTTTCCAGAGACTTAAAATTAAGCGGCAATTCAATATGCCGGTCAGAATAAAACGAGATAGAATATTTGTAAAGAGAAATGATATGATATATCAATTACAAACAGCCAACGGATGTTCAAGGTTCAAAATGTTTCTTAAGAAGCGCGGCACGCTTTAAAACCGGCTTCAATGTCGGCTTTATCAAGTTCTTTACCAATGATCACAAGACGATTCTGGCGGGGTTCTTCGCCCCAGAGTTCCCCCTGTTTGCCATCGACCAGACTATGGACCGCTTGAAATAGATGACGATGGGGGTTGTCTTTTATATGGAGTATCCCTTTCAATCGATAGATATCATCCCCTTGCAGTTGAATTAAACGGGTAAACCAGCGGACAAATTTTTTCTGATCCAACGCCTCTGGAAATGAGAAGGAGAGCGCCTGCACCTCACTATGGATATGAGGGTGGGATAGGATTGCTTTGTGAGGATCCCAACCACCCATCTCAAGGATCTCTTGGATGTCTAATTGGGCCTGGTTTGTTTCATGGATTGGTACATGGGCGTTGTATCGCTGAATCTGTGCACGAATGTCAGAACGCTCTTGGGCAGAGATAAGATCTATTTTGTTAAGAACAACCAGATCTGCAAAAGAGACTTGCGTTTGGCACTCTGGGTTCTCTTTACTATGGCGCATAAAGTGTTTGGCATCGATTAAAGTCACAAATGCGTTGAGGTGGTAGGTTGATCGCAGCGTCTCTTCATTAAGCAAGGTCTGGGCAATAGGACCGGGCGTTGCCAGTCCCGTTGTTTCTAAGATCAGATGATCGATCTTTTTGGAGCGTTTGGATAGGGAGGTAAGAACCTCCACCAGATCGCCACGCACACTGCAACAAACACAGCCGTTACGCATCTCAAACAGATTTTCTTCGGTATGGATAATTAAATCCTGATCGATTCCAATGGCCCCAAACTCATTGACCACAACCGCGATCCGCAAGCCGTGGTCCTGTTGCAAAATATGATTGAGCAGTGTGGTTTTTCCACTGCCTAGAAAACCTGTGATCACAGTAACTGGCTGTGTTTTCATCTCAATTTTTCCCCTGCGCACCTTGTTTCACGATGTTTTCTCTCTTATCCTAAAAGCGGTAGCGGCCGATTGGGTGCAGACCGCGCACTGCCCATGCAGTTCGATAGAGACGTCTCTCATTGTGAAACACATGTTACTGGCCCACGCCTTAGCAGGGATTTTGATCTCATCGTAGGAGAACTCAACGACCGATCCGCAGTCGTCACAGATGGCAAAACCTGCTTTCCCTTGATGGCTGTGACCGGCGGTACAGATCACGTAGGCATTGAGTGACTCGATCCTGTGGACCCGTCCCTCCTTCATCAGGCGTTTAAGTGCCCGGTAGACCGTGGGCGGTGCGGTTACGCCTTTGTCGCGCAGTTTTGCAAGGAGATCATAGGCAGAAACCGGCTTGCCGGCATTTTCCAACGCTTCGTAAACAAGAAGATGATTCGCTGGATATGAACGCGATCGACGGTTTCGTTTGGGCATCCTACACTCCACAAAAAATCTTCCAAGCCAATCCAATCAACATATGTTATGTTATACGTTACGGCTGATCTTCAGTCAAGGCAGATATCGGTTCGTCTGTGAATGCCAACGTCTCTTCGGAAATGGCTCTGCTGCCGATAAACGCGCTTTTCAAGTGAGAGGCTTAAAGCAGATCAATGGTGACTTTAAGGTTCAAAGTGGTGGAGAGGAACAGTGTGCTCTGCTTATACCGAAGAGTGTAACATCATAACAAGTGGTGCGGTAGAGAGATCTATAAACCTTAAGGAGACTGAAATGAAACGCGGTGTCATGCTTGCTTGTTTTGCTGTTTTGTTTGCGACGTTGGGAGACTGTTTCGCAGCCAACAGGCTCCCTGTCTTTGTCAGTATTGTACCGCAGAAATACTTCGTGCAACAAATTGGCAAAGATTTGGTGAAGGTGCAAGCCATGGTTCTTCCTGGGTCCAGTCCTGCTACCTACGAACCCAAGCCCCAACAGATGACCGATATCTCAACGGCAAAAATCTATTTTTCCATCGGTGTTCCATTCGAAAACGTCTGGTTAGGGAAAATCGCGGCGGCCAATCCTAGCATGCGAGTGGTTCATACGGACCATGGTATCGATAAACTGGCCATGAAGGCTCACCATCATGGCCACGAGGAAGAGGGGCATGAAGTTGGACGCCATGAAGCCGGACATGATCATGCAGAACACCAGGGCCATATGGCCCATGATGAAGCGCATCACCGACATACAGGGCTTGATCCGCATATCTGGTTGTCGCCGCCACGGGTAAAAATCCAGGCGCGCACCATTCTGGCTGCATTGCAGGAGGCTGATCCTGAACATGGGCGCATCTATGAAGCCAACTATCAAGCATTTATCGCACAGATCGATCAACTGCACGCGGATCTAAAGAGGATCTTTGCAGGAAAAACGGGTCTTCAGTTCATGGTATTCCATCCGGCCTGGGGATATTTTGCCCATACCTATGGATTAAAACAGATGCCCATTGAGATTGAAGGCAAGGATCCCAAACCGGCACAATTAATGGCGTTGATCAAACATGCCCGGGAGAACAGAATCAAGGTGATTTTTGTTCAACCCCAGTTTTCAGCCAAAAGTGCAAAACTTATTGCCCGGGAGATCGGTGGCCAGGTGGCTTTTGCCAACCCCTTGGCGGAAAACTGGATGGCCAACTTGCGCCAGGTTGCAGACAAGTTTCAAGCGGCATTAAAATAGAAGGATAGACCCTTAATGGCGGTAATCGAAATCAAAAATCTTGATTTTTCCTATGATTGGGAGGTCGTATTTGAGAATGTCGATCTCACGATCCGGCAGAAGGATTTTGTTGCCATTATCGGTCCCAATGGTGGTGGTAAAACCACCCTGCTCAAACTGCTGTTGGGCTTATTGACACCGCTTAAAGGGGAGATTTATATTGTCGGCAAATCTCCTCAAGAGGCTTCTCCGTACATTGGCTACGTACCACAGGATGTTCATACAAACCGAAGCTTTCCGATCACAGCCCTTGATGTGGTATTGATGGGGAAACGCAATCCAAAACAGCGCTTCTCCTGGCAAACAGCGGCCAATCGCCGCGATGCCTTAGCGGCCCTTGAGCGAATGGGAATGGGGAATTATGCCGATAAAAAAATTGGCATGCTCTCCGGAGGTCAGCGCCAACGGGTGTTCATCGCCCGGGCACTGATTACGCAGCCTAAACTGCTGTTACTGGATGAGCCTACGGCCAATATCGATACGAAAGGTCAAGCGGATTTTTACCGACTTCTTAGAACGCTTAATAAGGAGATCACGATTATTGTGGTCAGCCATGACCTTTTGGCAATATCCCGCTATGTAAAATCGGTGCTCTGTGTCAATAAAAAGCTGCATTACCATGGTCAGGCTGAGATCACCGATGCCATGCTGGAAACCATGTATCCTTAAGTCCTGTCGAAGAGGTCTGCCTTTGTGGTGTTGATTTCCCGCAATCCGTCCTCTTAAGTATTATCAGACCACGAGAGATCGTCCCAATGATCGAAGCCCTTCAATTTGAATTTATGCGCAATGCCATAACCGCCGGTCTTTTAGCCAGTGTGATCTGTGGGATCATGGGTGCTCTGGTGGTGGTCAATCGTATCGTCTTTCTTGCGGGCGGCATCGCCCACGCGGCCTATGGTGGCATTGGGTTGGCGTTCTATCTTAACTGGCCCTATTTACCTGTTACTATCGGTTTTTCACTGGCCGCCAGTATGGTTATGGCTGCGATCAGTCATACGATCAAGCACCGTGCCGATACGATCATCGGGGTTACATGGGCACTCGGAATGGCATTTGGCATCATCTTGATGGATATAACGCCCGGATATAACGTGGATATGATGAGTTATCTGTTTGGAAGCATTCTCACTGTTCCCCGATCAGATCTTTTGATTATGGTCATTATCGGTGTCATTATGACGGCCATGGTTGCCTATTATTACCAAGATCTCTTGGCTATGTCCTTTGATGAGGAGTTTGCCCGAATTAGAGGTGTTCCGGTTAAACGGCTCTATTTTGGTCTGATTGGCCTGCTGGCTGTCACCATCGTGTTGGTTATACAGGTTGTTGGTCTTATTCTTGTGATCGCTCTGTTGACGATTCCACCATTCATCGCCGAAAAATACGCAAACAGTCTATTTCAAATGATGGTGGGCTCAAGTTTGTTAGGCGCGCTGTTTACGATTGTCGGGTTGTGGTTCTCATATCGCTACAATCTTACCTCTGGCGCTTCGATTATCATGGTTTCCGGTATTGTTTTCCTGGTTTTTCATGTAATAGAGAAAGTACGCAATATGATGGCACCTCAGATTGGTTTGTGAGGTCCAAACAGAGCTTTAAACCGATCCAGAAAGGCCGTTTTAGCCTCATTCGGTGACCAACATTTGATCATGCCAGGGTCCAACGGTTCTGGGAGTGTGTTCCATGGTGCAGGTTCAGGGGCCATCAGTAATGCCTTTTCAGTTGCCAACATGACCCTATCTGATCGCTTGATATCTAAGGGAATTGTTTGCGACAAACCAAAGTGTTTTGCGATGACGCTCAGTAGTCGGTCCTCAATTTTCTGGTAATGCAGAATCTCCTGTTTTACCGGTTTTGGCATGTCCGTGAGATAAGCCTCGGCGGCATCGTGTAGAAGTCCCCAGGGAGCGTCCTTTGGTTCTACGATTCGCGAGATATGAACTGAGTGTTCGGCCACGGAGTAGAAACGTTTACAGTGGCCGTTGAATCGGCAGAGCATGGACAGAGCGTGAGCAATGTCCAGAATATCGATATCTTCAGGTCTGGGATTTAGTGGCCAGAAGGGTTTGCCGGTGTAGGTCTGTATCCATGCGCCATCCAAGGCTTGTTTCATCATCATATCCCGGTGAGTTGACAGGTGTAGGTTGTTATCTGATCAATTTTGGCCTGGAGTAGGAACGGCAACGCTGGTGGCATAATTTAAAATAGGGGTGGCGTGAATTGTCACTATATTCTGAGAGAAATCCAGCAGTGAATCGTCTGGAAATTAATGATAACAATATTAAGAACTGGAATATAGGGCAAAAATCCTTTATGTTATTTAATTATAATTCAATGTAACTAAAAGGAGATTCAGAATGGACGAATCTCGCTTCTTTGTCCGTGTTAGAGACCACGCTTGTTCCGCTTGGGGTGTAGGTAAAATAATTGACGTAAGTGATAAAACGGCAACGGTTTCTTGGTTTGACTCTCCTCTGACCGATCCAGTCGATGAGCGCATTGCCTTGGAGCACTTGGTGACCATTACACTGGAACAACATACGCGTGTTTACTGGTTGGATCGTCATGCGGATAGGTGGCGTGTTGGGCGTATCCTTGATGCGGACGACACCACGGCCATGGTGCGTTTTCCTAATCGCAAGGATCTTTCACTTAGGCTTGCAGAACTCAAAGTTCGTTGGGATAAGCCTCTTAAAGATCCGAGCGCTTTTCTTGCTGAACAGATCAGTGAATCACCGTTTTTTTCTCAGGCTCGCACCCAGTTTATAAGGTCTCTCATTGAACAGCGAGGAGCCAGTTTTGGGATGTCAGGGTTGATCTCTTCGATCATCGACATTGAACCACACCAGTATGAGGTTGTGAAACGCGTTCTGCAGGATCCGGTACAACGCTACCTGTTGGCCGACGAGGTCGGTCTTGGCAAAACGATTGAAGCCGGCATTCTGATTCGTCAGTACGTACTTGACAGTCCAGAAACGCATCAGATTTTGGTGATCACGCCACCTGCACTGCTTGTTCAGTGGCGACAGGAACTATGCAGGCGTTTTCTGTTAGGAGATCTGCTGGACGATAGTTTGGAGGTTCTGCCGACAACAACAGATCCGCAGATATTGATCGAGGCCCTTGATTATGCAGGAATGGTTGTCATTGATGAAGCGCACCATCTAAGTCAAGAACCGTCACTCTATAACGCCTTGCGAGAGGCGATTATTGCGGTACCACGCTTACTCTTACTCTCGGCAACGCCTGTATTGCACAATGAGCGTGGCTTTTTAGAGATGCTTCATCTGCTCGACCCCCACGTGCATCGTTTGGAGGACGAAGAGGCTTTTCGTCAGCGCATCGTGAATCGCCAGGCGTTGGCGGAATCGATTGCCGGTCTGGTGCCTGAAAACCTGTTCCAGATCGAAGACTATATTGATGATCTGATTGAACGTTTCCCCCATGATCTATTGCTTCACAAGCATGCTGAATCCTTGCGTAGGATTGTTGTAGCGTTTCCTGATGAATCCGATCCTGCTTTTTCCAAAGCCCTGACAACCCTTCGCGCACATCTGACCGAGACCTACAGGCTTGATCGCCGTATCCTGCGTAATCGCCGGCGAGATCTATCGTTTTTGACACCTAAGCGGGATGGCGTCGAGCATTTCTCCTACGCATCGTCGGTCGTTTCCCGGTTGATTGAATCGGCAGAGGCTTGGCGCGTTGCGGCAGCAGAGGCGCTTTATCACCGTGAACAAAGTGACGATGCCAAGCTGTTAGCCGCCTGGTTTTGGGCGCTTTTAGCCGCGATACAGACGGATAATGGGCGCGAAGTTGTACTATTGGCGCGCGCGCGTCTTGAGTTGCTGATGCAAAACCGGCCCAATAACTCCTCCTGGGAACTTGAACCGCTCAAACAGATTGAACGGTGCGCTTTGCAGTGTGTTTCAGACGCCACACGTCTTGAGTGTTTAAGCGCGTTGATTGTCGAACAACTTAAGAAGGGTGGCAAAATTATTGTCTTTTGCTCCTTTTCTCATATCGCCGATACGGTCGCAGAGTATTTGCAAAACAGCTTGCAGGTTATTGTGGATCGACATGCTCTTCCAGAAGACTCTGAAGAGGCGTATGAGAACCTGAGTTGGGTACAGTTTCTATCTGATCCAACGCATAGGGTGCTTATCTGCGATGCCTCTGCCGAAGAGGGGCTGAATTTACAAGGTGGTAAAAAAACCATTGTTCATTTTGACCTGCCGTTGTCACCCAATCGCATTGAGCAACGATTGGGCCGTGTGGATCGATACGGTGCCGGTGATGCGATTCGTTCTTTGGCATTGTGTTGTCAAGACGACCCTTACGCCCATCGTTGGTTAGCCTATCTCTCCAATGGTTTGCGGTTATTTGAACGCTCTGTAGCAAGTCTTCAATACCTCATCGAAGAGGAGATGCAGGTTCTCTCTCGCGCTCTGTTGCTCGATGGCGTCGAGGCACTGGATACGCTGATTGCACGTGCTTGCGGCACAGATGGCCGTATTGAACGGGAACTGCGCCGCATCGATGACCAGGATTCCCTTGATGCATTGACGCTACCCGATGAGTCTGCACCATTTGAAGCGTTGGCCTACGTGGATGGCAACTGGAAAAATATCGCTGAAAGTGTTCAGCAGTGGATGATTGATATTCTTCAGATCAAAAAAGAGGAGAGATCAAACGCTCCGCCGACTCGGTTTGGAAAGCGCGCGTTCCGTTTCTGCTTCTCCTATCAGGATCGCGGTTCGAGCACGCTCATTCCAATGAAACGCCTGATGTATAATACCTTGCCCGGAGAGCTCGATACAAAAGTTTGGGGCGATCGCAAGAAGCAGTTTAATACGGGATGGTACAGTTGTCATCGCAGAGTTGTTCTCTCACCATCAAGACCTTCTGAGGGGATCCGATTGGTGCGTTGGGGAGACAGTTTGATCGACGAAATTCACCGTTTTACCTCTCTGGATGAACGTGGCCGTGCAACGGTCATATGGCGCCACGATCCTAATTATTCTCTGTGTTTTGATACAACAGCCGATCTCTTTCTTCGTTTTGACTTCATTGTTGAAACGGATGTATCGGCAGCACTGGCGGCGATCTCCTCTGGCTCTGATGAATCCATGCAGAAAGCGCTTTCTCGCCGTGGCGATATGGTATTGGCACCGTTTTACCAAACGGTGTGGCTTGATCAGGAGTTTCGTGCTGTCAAAGATCCTGATTTACGCGATCTGCTCTCTCGACCTTACTCTAAGGCGCCCAATGATCACAGTTATCAGGATATACATGTCCATGCCGAACGCTGGTCACAACTCGAAGCGGTAGGATTAGCGACCGTTGATGCCTGGCGCCAATGGATCCCAGAAGCCCATAATGCGGCAAAGCAGTTGTTGCGTGATGAAACGGACTTGGATCAGGTTTGCCGCCGCGCAGTTCAAGCGATGCAGGCTTCCGATGAGACCCGCTTTGCGCAACTTCGCGCCCGCATTCATCATGTTGATTCAGGTACAGCAACAGCGACGCAACGCCTTTTAGAGCAGGAGAAACAGGTTGCTGAAGCGCTTCATGCAGCGATTCTTGCCCCGCGAATCTCTTTGGAGACGGTTATCGCGGAATTCATCTCGCCACAGCCTTTAACGCACGCCATCGACAGGATTGGAAATGTTTGATTTTACAGCGCTGCAAAAGGAACTGATTGACTGGCCGATAGGGAACGATATTGGGACTGTTGAAGAGGATTCCCCTTTGCTCGGACGGATTCGTCAGGTTTTGGTTGAGATGCGTTCTTCTGGTCAGTTTGCGCGTTATCCTGATCTCATGGTCCTGCTTCGTCAACTCTTGCTGTCAAGATCCTCCCGATTCCAGGTTGAGTGTCTGCGCGTTCCCCAAAATTACGATTGGCCAAATGAGGAGACCTGGAGAGCGTTCGGCTTTCAATTGACTAAAACCGGAACATACTTTCTCCTCGAACCTAAATCTTGGCAGCCTTCCTGGTTAGGTGGCCCGTTTGAAACCGAGGAAGATCTCTTTGCGATGGAACATCGCATAGAGAAATCCGTGCGGCGAGATGCGCACGTACCTATGGATCCGTTTTTGCGCAAAGTGACCGGATACACATCCTATATCTCTCCAGGTCAGCGCGAGGCTCTACTGAGTGTTCTGCTTATGCCGCCGCGCGAGACGTTGATTATCAACCTGCCTACAGGTTCTGGGAAGACGTTCGTCGCCCAGGCCCCGATCCTGGTCCATGGCCAGGGTACTGGACTCACGCTGTTTGTGGTTCCCACCAACGCATTGGCTCTGGATCTCGAACAGCGTACCCAGAAACTTCTGGCGGGAAGAGAGACCCACTGGGAAGCGCGTCCCCTGGCTTGGATCAGTCGTCATGCCAACAATGGTGCCATAAAGGAACGGATCTGCACAGGAAGGCAAGATATCTTGTTTGCCTCTCCTGAAGCCGTGTGTGGCGCCTTGCTGTTTTCGCTCTACAGGGCGGCTAAAAAAGGGTTGATCTCCTATTTTGTGGTGGATGAGGCCCATCTGGTTGCGCAGTGGGGCGATGATTTCCGTCCCGCTTTTCAGCAACTCTCAGGCGTGCGTCGTGGACTGCTCCAAGAGAGTCCTGGTGAGGGGTTTCGTACGCTGCTGCTCTCCGCGACGTTCAGTCCATCGGTGGTGGGGACACTTGAAGTACTGTTTGGTCCGAAAGATAAGATCCAGACGGTTTCCGCCGTGCATCTTCGTCCGGAACCCCGTTACCTCAGTTATCAAGCAGAAACCCAGAAGGATAAAGAGGCGCGAATCATGGAACTTCTGCGGTATGCTCCCAGGCCATTTATCCTCTATACAACCAAGCGTCAGGATGCAAGAGACTGGGAAAAACGCTTAAGGGAGGCGGGCTATGGGCGTCTTGCCTGCATACATGGAGAGACCCCGATAGACAAACGAGAACAGGTGATAAAGCAGTGGAATGGGGATCAGATTGATGGTGTAGTCGCTACCTCAGCTTTCGGTGTTGGTATGGACAAAGCGGATGTGCGAAGTGTGATTCATGCCGCTCTGCCAGAGACATTGGACCGCTTCTATCAAGAAGTTGGTCGTGGTGGACGTGATGGATACGCGAGCCTTTCGATCACGCTATTTGCTCCTGAGGATGTGCAGGTTGCACAAAAGTTGAGTCCCACCTATATCGGAAATGATAAAGGATTTGATCGTTGGAAAAACCTCTATCAAGAGAGTGTTCGTGATCCAAAAGATCCCGATCTGTGCACCGTCGATCTTCGAAAACGGACGAGTAAAGTATTCCAGGAGACCGACTACAACCGCGATTGGAACATGCGCACACTGATCATGCTCGCACGCGCGGGGCTTATTCAACTTGAATCCGCTTCACCACTCCAGATCGCACAAACAGAAGAGAGCGAGGAGAACACGACCGCAGCCCCCCTGGAAGAGTCCAAACTTGAGGAGTACTTTAATCAAATTCTGGTGCGCACGCTTGATCCTCAATTGATGGATCAGAAGCACTTTAACAGGCAAATTAATCGTGAACGCTTACGAAGCATTAATGCGGCCAAAAAAGCTTTTGACAGCATGCACGATGCGCTTAAGGGTGAACGCGAGATGTCCGATGTGCTTGTTGAACTTTTTGCCAGCGACAACGTGGTGGTCTCTCCTGCCTGCCGTGGATGCCCCAAGAGTGATGGCAAAGTGCACGCGGATGCGAACGTCTACCAAATTCCTGTAGGTATTGGTATCTCAACGATTCGACCCCAGGAGAATCTTGAGTGGAAAACGCGCTTTGATACGCTCGACCCTTCCATGGTGGTTGTTTTCTGTCCCACAGCAGAGTGGACTGAATCGTTGGCTACTGCCGTGAATGCAGCGGTATCCTCTTTTGGCATAAGAGAAATTGCGCTATCAAAGAAACTTAGAGAGACCCAGGCACCATTTTGGGATTCGCTCCGGTCGCCTGAGCAGGTCCTCGTCCTGCGCGATGGTAGCGATTGGCTTCAAACCCAACATACGCTCCCACTATCGCGTGCAACACTACTCATTCCGTGGGACGCGTCCCCCTTTCCGGATACGCTACACCTGTTCGAACGCCCATGCCATTTGGTGTTTGCTCCGGCCGATATTTGTGATAGTCAACACCCCTTGCGGCACTATCGGGATACGGCTACCAACAGCATTTTGCTTCAGGATTTTCTCAATAGAGCCATACGATGACAATTCTTAATACGGCCAGTGACGGCTTTTTCAATGTTCTAATCGTGCTGCACCGCACGCTTGCGCGGCATGGTCCGATGAAGCGCGACCGACTGATCGCTCTTTGTGCTTTGGGCGCTGATGGTGATACCCAACGACTCAACGAAACATTGGTGCGTTGGACTCAACTGGGGCTTTTTAAAGTATCCAAAGAGGTGATATACGCGCTTGATGACGCGGATAAAAAAACCGAACACTTACCAGCAATATGTCGGCGTTTGCTCTTCAGTGATGAGAATAATCAAAACTTCTGGGATAATAAAGGGACACTGGCCGCAGACTTCACACGTGCGCTGGCCTTTATACTCGCTCAAGATATATACAAAGAGGCGTTTGATTCCCACAGTAAGGTGCAGGCATTGGAACTTCGCCAGATCAAGGATACAGAGCGAAGGGTTTTACAAAACGATGTGCGTTGGAACGGCCTGCGCTTTTGGGGGGACTTCCTTGGGTTCTTCTGGAACGATCAACGCCGGTGGCCAGATCCGACCATGTCCATCAGAGATGAACTTCCAGGTATCTTCTCAGACCGTTCTGAGCTTCCTGCAGAAGATTTTATTGTGCAACTCAGTGAATGTATTCCCGTTCTTGATGGGGGGCGCTATCGGCAACAGGTCGAGGAGGTGCTTGATGCTGCCGAGTGGCAATCGCTAACGCGTGAGACGCTTCTATCCACATCACTCTCCCGCGCGTTGTGGCGCCTGAGTCGTCCTGGAGGGCCTTTGCAGTTGGAACAGAGAGCCGATGCGGGAAGTGGTTTGACGCTACAGCGGTCTCAAGGCCGCGAGTGGTTGACCTTTACCCATGCCTATCCAAAAAGGAGCCTTTAGATGCCATTAAATAACTATTGGCCAATCCCTGAGGAGATCAATCGGTGTATCAAAGCCGAAGCGGAAGCCGCTTCTGATGCTGTGCTACTTGCTGTCCATCAATCCATGCCACTATTTAAGCAGCCTGTTGGCGCCGATCACGGCACTATGGTCTCTGAGCATGATCTGTTGGAAGCATTCCTCACTGAGGATCTTGCTCAAGGGACACTCTTGATGCCGATGACTGGACCATCTGGTGTGGGTAAATCGCATCTGATTCGGTGGCTTGCAGCACAGCTTGGCAGGGATTCACGGGCGGATCATATGCATGTGATCCGAATTCCTAAAAGTGCCACACTACGCGAGGTTGTCGAACGCGTACTGGCACCTTTGTCAGAAGATCCAAAGTTTGCGGATGTTATTAAAAATCTTGATCACGCCATCGCTCAGGTCTCCCCCTTTGAAGCCGCTGTCCGTTTTTCTGGTGCTTTGGAAATTTCCTTAAAAGCGCTGGAAGAACGTCTCATGATGAAGCTTAAAAATGATTCAACGGCGTCTGAAAGACGCACACTCATGAGGCGTGTTAATCATGCAAAACAACTTCCAGGATTTTTAAATGACGCGGCCCTTCGTGAGCATATGACCGATACTGTCCTTGCGCCGATTATCAAGCGCGCAGTCAGCGGACGCCGTGAACCGAATCCCCAAGATGATGCGTGGCTGCCACAATTTTGTGAAAATGATTTAAATATTCCTGAAGAACTGCGCAGTGCATTGGGTGAAGCTTCTGTTTCTGTGCGAAGGTACTATCAGTCCACCTTAAGAAAAGATGAAGGATCCGGTTTTGTTGTTGCTGTTGAGGTTCTCAATGAGGTTGTCGATGACGCGGTTCGTCAAGTTTTCCAACTCGACCAGGCCACAGGCGGCATCACGTTAGAGTCGATCATTCTTCGGGTTCGAGAAATTTTGCTGGAGCAGGGAAAAGAACTGGTTCTGCTGGTAGAGGATTTCGCGGCCCTATCTGGTATTCAAAGTGTTTTGCTTAACGTCTGTATTCGCGAAGCCGAACGTGACGGAGAGCCTGTTCTTGCGCGCATGCGCACTGCTCTGGCATTGACTGATGGCTATCTGGTTGGTCGAGATACAATTGCAACCAGGGCGGTTCACGAATGGGTGATCCAATCGAGTACAAGCAAAGAAGAGGTTATTGAGCGCACGGTCGCGCTGACTGGCGCTTATTTGAATGCGGCACGATTAGGAGAGAAGGCACTGCAATCGCAATATGACCAGAGTTCAAAGAAAGATATCGCGGATCTTACAAACTGGGTGGGAATTTTCAAAGATGAAACCCTCTCTCCTGATGAAACAGATCAATTAAACAGTTTTGGCAAGAGTCACAGCGGCATTCCTCTTTTTCCCTACAATCAGCCTGCCATTGCCCAACTTGTTGAACGACACCTGCGTTCGGCGGGAGATCCTCTTTTTAA
The DNA here is from genome assembly GCA_052043475.1 of Magnetococcales bacterium HHB-1. Classification (GTDB taxonomy): domain Bacteria; phylum Pseudomonadota; class Magnetococcia; order Magnetococcales; family JBQGBW01; genus JBQGBW01. The sequence continues at coordinate 12,555 of JBQGBW010000008.1, read as the reverse complement.
TCCGCGTAAGGTGATCAATTTTATCCTTCGAGAAGTGCTCTTAGAGGGGCGGGATCTATTTGTCAATGGCCAATTTCCTCCCGCAAAGTTTCAAAGTGCGGTTGTTTCGGCATCCATTGCAAACTGGCTTGCAAATAAGGAGGTGTCTGATACTGAGCGCACACGTCTAGAGTCTTTGATTTTCTATTGGTCTGGGAATCCCACGGATGCTTCACAAGTGCAGTTGTCTCAGGGCGTGTTTGATTCGTTTGGATTGAGACGACCGGTTGGACTTCCAGACAAACCCATTGATATTAAAATTCCAGGAAAGAAAGATCATCCTGATCCGCGTCCACCACCAGATAAAGAGAATCCCAAGATCACCCAATTTCGCGATACATTGGCAAAATGGCGAACAGGAACGGCACTCGGACTACAGGATGCCAATAAATTGCGTCAGCTATTAACACGTGCGATAGAGAAGGCCTTTCCCTGGAACAGGTTGCGCTTACGTAAATTTAAACTCAAATTGGCTTTGAAGATTCCAAACGCCCGTGGCAATCCGTCTGTGGGTATTCCTCTTTCACTTGCCACAGATCATACGGATCCTGATGGTGAATTGACAGAAACACTGCTTGGTGTAATGCGCCTGGATCTCTTAAAAGGTGAGGAATATCCAGACAAAGACATTGATTGTGCGCGATTGGCGACGTTGGTCGAGCGTCTTCTTTCTGAAGTCATTCCCTTCCTGGAAGAGCAACGCACAAAAGAAGTTCAGGTACTCTCCTGGATGCTTCGGCGTCAGGCGAGAATTTTGGGATTGGTCGCGCGGGGCCGCAAGCCAGCACTCGATATTGAAATGGCCGCAGTAACTGAAGCCGTTTCACCGAAGATGAAACGTGATGCATCAGATAACTGGCAGAAAATACGTAATGAGAGTATCGATATTCGTCCGGCGTTACAACAAGCTTTACGTGATCGTATCGCCTGTTTTCAAGGTACAGGTGATACGACCTATGCCATCGATCCAACCCTCATTGATATAAACATTCAACCAGATGATCTCGATCCAGGATTTCTTGATCACGTTCATAAGGCGCACTTTACACAACTGAAGAACCGTGTTGCTCCTGCTGTCCGTCCTCTTATCAACAAACTACGCGATCTCACGGCTGAGATTGAGACTCAACTTGGGCCCAAACCAGACAAGCTGGTTTTTGGAAACGCTGTTTCCACACTGCTTGGTGAGCTTCCCAAAGTTGGTTGGCCCGGTGGTCGAAAGTTTGATCGCACGAAACTGCGTAGACAACTCAATCATTTTAAAAAACAGGATCTCATTGCGCAACTGAACCAGGCAAAGCCGTTGCTGGATCAAGGCGATCAACTTGACTTGACTTCTGATACAACCTTGGCCTGTCTTGGTCGCTTGGATTTTAAGGTCATTGAGGCATCGGATCTCTTTCTCAAAGAGATCGGCGCTTTTATTGCTGCTGCCGAACGCATGATAAAATCCAGAGAAAGCGCCTTGGCGGGGATTGATCCAGACCAGGATGCTCAGGATTTGAAGCAAGACCTTCGACAAATTCACCGTGATCTGAGCACAATTATCGGAGATACTAACACATGATATTGTCTAATCGTATCCATACGCTGTTGGCGCAAGTCGAAAAGTTTCGTCAACGCAATTCAAGACGCGATGAGAGTAAAAAACTTCAAAGTTTGCGTACCGAGGTTAAACCACTCAAAGAGAATTTAGACGAAGAAGTGCAACAGATCCGATTGCTCCTGGACCGGGAGGTTTCTTTAGATCTCCAAAAGAAACACGCCATATTGGCCAGAAAACAACTGGATAAGCTGTTACAGCATTTTTCTGAAAACTTTAAAGCAGAAAACCTTACCTGTGGGGATGATTGGCCGCGTTTTGAGCAACACGTCGATGCGACGATTAGCGATATAAGACCGATATGCAAGTCAGCTTGGTCTCAATTTGTTGATACATCTTACAGTGGTGAGTCGCCCCGCGACCTTAAGAAGACACTTCCTCATACTGAATGCAACTTAGCGCAACTCAAAATATATCAATCGACCTATCAAGAGTTACAAAGACTGCGAAAAACCCGCCCCACCCAGCGCGCTGATTTTGACAAGATAGGCGACTTAGCACGACAACTCAGAGAGATCGGGCAACAGTTTGAGCGGGATGTTCCAAAGGAGGTTGATCATTTTCTGCGCGCAGTTAATGCGGGTAACGCGACACTCAATCTTGTGACTGCTGAAGTTATGGATTGGTTGCAACAGCAGAACAAAACCGATGATTTTCGCGTCGTTGTTCGGAGTTCTTCTTCGTGAGTACCTTTTTACATCGTGTTCTCGATGAGATAGAAGAGCGCGAAACCCGATTGCTGGTTTGGGGACTGGTGGACGGCCGACTGAGTCGAGAGGAGATTGGCGATCTTATCGACCCCTTACTTGATCAGGCACTCAATCAAGGAGAGGTGAATTACTACAATGCCGATGAGGTCATTGGAGCACTCAAGGAACAGGGCCTGCTATTTGATACGGATGATTATCCCTATCCTGGCTACCGTTCGCGGATGGCGGAAACTGTTCGGTTATCTTTCCGACTGAGACAGCTCTTTCCACAGCATGAGGGGCTTAATGGTTGGCAACAGGGCCGCACACTGGTGGCAGACTTCCGGTTTACCCGCCGACGGCGCCGATATCCACGGCGGGAATTGAACCCTGGGGATGTTATTGAGGCGCTCAATTGCCGGCTGAACAATCCGGATATTTACGCCACGTTGAAGGCACTTATCTCAGGGCGCGGGCAGGGGTATCGTCTTGCTGCGTTCCAGGCAGGTTCAACCCAACGGATTCTGGAAAGCTTGGCTGCTCGCCGTTCTAACGGCACCTTGGTCAGTGCGGGCACCGGTAGTGGAAAAACACTGGCTTTTTACCTTCCCGCCATGGCGCATATCGGTGCTTTGCGTAAACGTCAAGGGCGTGGTAAAGGCTGGGTTAAACTGCTCGCGATCTATCCAAGAAATGAGTTGCTAAGAGATCAGTTTGCTGAAGTCTATACCGAAGCGCGGCGACTCGACCGACTGCTTAAAACACACAACGCGGACAAAATCCGTATTGGCGCGCTGTATGGGGATGTTCCTAATCGTGTGACAAACTTAAATGAGAATAACCGCACTGGATGGCGAGAGCGTTCTGATAAACAAGGGTGGATCTGCCCCTATATGCGCTGCCCTAAAGCGGGCTGTGATGGTGAACTGATCTGGTATAAAAGCGATATGGACCGTGCGCGGGAACAACTCACCTGCATCAAGTGTCATTCTCAAGTGCATTCCGATGAGGTTGTGTTGACTAGAAGGCGATTGCATGAGCAGCCTCCTGATATCTTGTTTACCACCACAGAAATGCTAAACCAAAGGCTTGCAGATCTGGAGTCGCGACATCTCTTTGGTCTAAATCCCAAAGCTTCTCCCCCTCCTGAAATGGTGCTCTTAGACGAGGTGCATACCTACTCCGGAAATCACGGTGCCCAAGTGGGCTATCTTTTGCGTCGTTGGCACCATCTGGTCCAGGCGCCGATCACTTTTGTTGGACTATCCGCAACGCTTCAGGATGGCAAGCGTTTTTTTTCACGCCTCACCGGTCTTGATGCGCATCAGGTCGAGGAGGTGGCGCCCCAACTTAAGGATATGGTTGCACAGGGTGCAGAATACCTTTTAGCATTACGGGGTGATCCGGTATCAAAAACATCTCTTCTGTCCACAACGATCCAAAGTTCCATGCTGATGATGCGGGTCATGGATCCCTCTTGTGGAACGCCCAGTCAAGGTCTTTATGGGGAGCGCGTCTTTGTTTTTACAGACGACATTGATGTAACCAACCGTCTCTATTTTGGTGTTCAAGATGCCGAGGGGCGTAACGATGATGGTGAGGCCGACATGGTCCGTCATAAGAAAGGTCCGCTGGCCCTGTTGCGCAAACCCATGACTTCTGCAAGTCGTGAGCAGGCCGGACAAAATTGGCGCATGCCGGAATTGATCGGCCACCCCCTTGAAGAGCGAAAGCATATTGGACGCACCAGTTCGCAAGATCCTGGGGTGGTGCGCGGGCTTAATCTTATTGTGGCGACCGCATCGCTTGAAGTAGGTTTCAATGATCCTGGTGTCGGTTGCATCATTCAACACAAAGCACCACGAGATGCCGCGCAATTTTTACAGCGCAAAGGTCGTGCGGGCCGTCCTCGGGGCATGCGACCCTGGACTGTGGTTGTGCTCTCAGACTATGGACGTGATCGCCTGGCCTACCAGGGCTACGAACATCTTTTTGATCCCGCGTTGCGCCCGCGCCGTCTACCATTTGCCAGTCGTTATATCCAGCGAATGCAGGCTGTCTATACGCTGATGGATTATCTTGCCCAGAATCTTGGATCAACTTCAGTTAAGGTGAATGTGTGGAAGACCTTGTCCGAATCCATGGACCGAACAGGTCAGTATGGAGGGCTGAATTCTCGACGCCAAGAAGTCATTGTTAACCTTCTGGCGCGGCTATTGGAAGATCCACAAGCGCTGGCGGATCTGGCCGATCATTTAAAGCAAGCACTGCAACTCTTACCCCAGGAAGTCCAACCGCTTCTCTGGGAGTATCCTCGCCCAATTCTTAGTACGGTTATCCCTACGGCGTTACGAAGGCTCAGCAGTAATTGGCGTGCCGGACAACATCAAGAAAAAGACTTTACCATTAGAAATAACCCACTACCTGAGTTTATCCCGTCTACACTCTTTAGTGATCTCAATTTGCCAGAACTACACGTCATGGTACCGTCAGTCAGGGAAGGGGAGGAGCCCACTTCGGAGCCCATGGACATTGCCCAAGGACTTAGAACGTTTGCGCCTGGGCGTATCTCTCGCCGATTTGGTGTCAAGAATTCAAAAGTGCGTCACTGGATTGCAGTAGGGGAGATGGGGCAATCCCAAATTCAGATAGAGATCAATGATTTCTATTCATCAGATAGGCTTGGCGATTGGGAGGTTCGTCATGGAGAGCATATCGAACGAATTCCCGTTTTTCGTCCTTTCCTGGTTTTTCCGATTCAGCCACCAAAGGATATTCGTGATACCTCGAATGCTTTTTTGATCTGGCACAGCCAGGTTGTTGCCAAAGATCCTGGAATTTCGCTTACAGTACCGTCGGGTTCCCCATGGCAGAATCTTCTTCAATCCTTGACCTGTTTTCAGCATGCGGAACATGCGCCTGTCCAGATGAGGCGTTTTGCTGTGGGCTCCAATGCCGATATTCAAGTTAAGCAAGGAGAAAATCAACGTGTCTGTTTCACGTTTATGGATCAGGGGCAACCCGCAGCAGTCGGTTATACCTTGAGTGTGGATGCCTTACGCATTGGTGTTAAACTTCCTGATAACCTTTGGAAGCGCGTCAGCGTGCAACCAGCGTTAGAGCGCGCCATTCGTACAGAGTGGTTTTTCGATGATGAAATCGTATCCACGATGCTGAGCAATGTTGATAATCCCTTTATGCGGGGTTGGCTTACAACGATCTACTTTGCCGCATTAACGCAGAATGCACTGGCCCATGGTATTGGGTTGGCAAAATCAAATGCTGAACTTTTGAAGGGTCGCAGTGCGATTCCGTTATCCGACGTGCTTGAATCGCTGTTTCAATCGCCTTCGATTAACGTGGATACCTTGGCGAGGAGTGGTGTCACCGATCGGGGAGATCAGCTCAGGTGTGACTTGGAGAAACTCTTGGTTCGGGAGGATGTGTTAAGTGGTTTGAGTGCCCATGCTCAGTGTCTCTGGAAACCCCTTGATGCCTCTTGGGAGCCTCTACTAAGGCGCCGTTTTGTGGTGACCATCGGTGCTGTGGCCCTTGAGGCCATCTGTGATCTGTGTCCAGAGATTGATGCCATGAGTCTTATCTTAGATACCGATCTGGAACCCCATGCGCCGGGGGATCTCTACGAAGGGAGTGATCGCAACGCCGAGGTTTGGATTACCGAGACCTCTCCTGGTGGTAGTGGTGCCATGGAGGATTTCCTTGCCATATATCGCCAGGATCCCCGTCGGTTTTATTCGCTTCTTGAAGCACAACTGGCGCCCAATGAATATAGTCAAACAGACTACCAACTGCGTCGTTTGCTGACGACGATTGCTGGCAACGTCAACGTGATCGATGAGGAACTGTGTGATCGCATCAGTGCCGTGCGGAGTGCCCAAAGTACAGAGGCGATGGATCAGGCCATGAGTCATCTGCGCACAACGCTGGTTGCGCAGGGGTTTGTACTCTACCATGCTTTTATTGCGGCTATCTCGACACGCATTCTTCGACCAGGAACAACCGTGGCAACCGATGTTTTACTTCATCGTATTGTGCAAGAATGGATTCAGGAGGAGCAACGCCTTGGTGTCGAATTAGACAGCCGCACGGTGGCTTATCACTGGAGTCAGGTTGATGACATCGACCAGATATTGACCCAAGCGGGCATCCCCTTGCCCGACCGATCACAACGTGCGGTGTGGCGTTTTAATGCCATCTATGGGTTGCTCTGGCGGCGTGGTCGGGAGGTGCGTCGAATTGGGCTTGATCCTTACAACGCCTTTGCCTCTCTTGCGGCAACAGAACGACTTTTGGTCTCCTGTTTTTTGCCGTCTGTATCGGATGTTATTTCTGTGGGAGAGTTTGAGTGGCGCGAACGTGCACAGATTCAACTTTCAGAGCGCGGTATTACAACCCTCAGTGCATCTCCTAAACAGTATCATGCCCTGGCGGATGCCTTGCAGTTTTTTGCAGTGAATCCTGTGGAATCAAGTTATCTGTCTGTCTATGCCCGTGTGGCCGCTTATCGGCGCATCGAAGAGAGGATCGAAGTTGATCTTGAAGTTGAAGAGGTTTTAACATGAGTCCACCAAGATACCAAACCAGGCGCATCTTTCGCAGTCATGTCACAAGTCAGGATATTGTTCGCGAGTTACTTCAGATTATCTGTCTTGCCGAACTGATCAAGCCCAGCAAAGAGGTGTGGCTGGTGAGTCCTTGGATCAGCGATTTTGTATTACTCGATAATCGCAGCGGTCGTTTCGACGCCATTAACCCCCAGTGGCAACGTCGGGAGGTTCGTTTTGTTGATTATGCCCAGCAACTTATGATTAATGGCACCCGGGTCGTTATCGTTACTCGGCCAGTTTCGCATAATCGCCCCTTTCTTGAGCGCATCGAAGATCGTGCCCAGGAGTCTGGGCTCAGCAACTTTCTCAAACTGTTCCGCCGCGACCGTCTACACACCAAAGGTATACTTACCGAGGGCGGACTTTTGCAGGGTTCAATGAATCTTACCTATAATGGTTTGAAGTTGAACGAAGAGTCGATCTACTATGAAACATCCTCAGAGGCGATTGCCAAAGCGCGCATCGAATTTGAGATTTTCCGTTCGGAGTGAGTCTGTGTGCACGAATACCGGAACCTGGTGGGAACGTTTTTTTAGCGGTGATAACCAGTTGCAATGGTCCTCTTTGATTAGTCAGAAAGACGACTGGTCTGAGCAGGTTTTGCCCTGGGTCAGTTTTGCCCAAAGCGATAATATGGATCTTCCCATTATTTTTCCACGCCTGAGTGCAAATGGTCGATTGAGTTGGTACTGTGCTTCGCGCAGTCTCCGTGGTGCCTTAAGGTTGCGTGAAGCGCTCCAGGCTTTTATCGGTTGCTCTTATCCAGGTTTCAATGGTCGGCCTTATTCCTTGAAGGAGAATGATCCCATTGAGGCGGCCTTTGCTGAAGGAACCATTGCGCCCACCTACTGCATTTGTCCGCCTGTAAGATATGTAAAGAGAATACGGCGTATGCTCGAACTCTACCGTGGGATTCTGGAGCGCATGCCCGCGCCATCCCAGTTGAAGCAACGTCCATTGGGCAGTATGCGTGCCGCGCTTAAACGTGCTGTGGACGCCGGTCATGAAGACAAAGCAGCGCGTCTGCTAGAGCGCATCCGGACTGTGGGGCGCCTCGATGCTGAAAACCTTTTGTATCTTAAGATTGGTGTTTTAGCAGGTCTTGGGCATTGGCACAAAATTGCCGAAGACGAAGTGTTATTGGATCAACTGACCGGATTACGGTTGCCAGCCCGTGTTTTGGTGGATGTTCATGAAGCGCTTTATCGCGTGCATATTGAACCCAGTGAAGAGATTAATGATCCCCAGCAAGCGCTCATCGCCTTTAAATCTGCGGGGCTTATGCGACGTACAACACTGTTTGGAATGCGCCGTGAAATCTGTGAACCGCGCGTACTCAAGGCATTTTTTCTCTACGCAGTAGCCCGGGAAGAGATTGTGCAGCCAAATCTTATCAGCGAACTAACACAACTTGATGATGCCTTTGCACATGCGCTGATCAGGCTTAAACCCGATTCAGTGGCGCCTCAACCCGTTGATCTATTGAGCGCAGCGGATGCTGCATTTGATGACTTTGAGATTGACCGTGCGCTCGAACTCTGCTTACAGGCGCCACCATCCAGGAGGCGACTCACACGCCTTATTCGCTGTGCAAGGGATAGCAAAAACAAAGCGGTTGTACAGCGTGTGATTGATGCCATTGAGCCTGGGGATGGTGCGAATCGTCTTCCTGCAATCTGGCAGGATCGGCTTCGGGCGTTGAGAGAGAACGTTGCGGCGGCATCTTACTGATAAGGTTATCCAAGGACAAGGAAAAGGTTTTAGCAGTATTTTGCATATTATTTATGGCAATACTTAACTTTTCTTAAAACAGGCTTGGTTGGGGATTTTTTTGTATTCTCTGTTTTAGGGCGCGCAGGAGGAAGGAGGCCAGCAATTGAATATCCCGTGGTATGTTTTGCAGGCTATTCCAGGGTCTGATCTCATTACCAAATTGCCAATGGCCATCAAGAGATGTCCAGGCTGTGATCTCTTTGAGGCTTTCCAGTCCTGGTATGAATGACGCTTTTTCTGAGGCGTTATCTCGTACAATGAGATATTCCATAACATATCCCATAGCAACGATGCCGGCGCCGTGAACCAGGCGTGAAGTGCGCGGGGTCTGATTGAGCCATGACTCCTCAAAGACCTCTTGAATGGCGGCAAAATAGTTGCTGACTATCTCTAGACACTGTTTTTCTCCATCGGGCAAACGGATCAACTCGCGACACACGCCATCGGATAATGAATTCATGATCATTTTTTGGATGGCTGTGTCTGTAATTACGCCATCTGGGTTGGTGTGTTGTTTGATCTGTCCATGGAGAGAAGAGTTTTCATCATAGTTGAGCAGTTCAGTGATACGGGCCGCTTGCGTGCGTGAGGAGAGACGTTTCGGCAGGTCGTCCACCCAGGGCAGGAGTTCATAGATGAGTGATTTTGGCAGGGGTTTCGTGTTATTAACAAGAATAAATTGACGTCTGAGTTCCTCTTCTGTTTTACAGAGGATTGCAGAGACAAAAACCTGGAAATCTTTTTCTGGTAACTCCGCCAAAGCACTGAGGCGTTGTTGGCCATCCACAACAAGACCTGGGGGGCCGTGATCGATATCGATCTCTAATTCGACCATGGCGTCATTAACCGCGTGAACCTGAACGCCTTCAGTAAAAGCCAGTACAATGGCGTTGGGGAGTACGGCATCTGGTCTTTTCAGGTAATCTCGAATTTCGTGGATATGGTTGGAGATCTGTGGCCGTTGAAATCCTCTCAGGCAACCGCCATCTCCGCGCCGAATTCGATCGAGTACGGCAATTTTATTAATTGCATCAGCAGAGGCTGCAAATGTAAGCACATCGTGCTCTTGACTCTGGCGGGCACGTATGGCTTGAAAATGCAATTTTTTATTCATGGCGGAGAACCTTGCTGTGACAGTTTTTTCAACTGTGTGTTGAAAACGTGGAGGTTGTGCATTCCACGTCTTTTATTTCGATTGCTCCCCCGGAATATTGCAACTTCTATGCCGATATCTTGGCAAATTTGGCATTTACACCGTTGCCAGGGGCGATTATGGAGCATCCTGGCGTACTCTAATTGGATATTTTTTTCAGTTCTAAAACTGTTTGGTTGACCGCTTTTGGGGTCGATGGAGATCAGTTTTGTATAGGCCATGAGTGCATCAAGGGTTGTTTTTTCATCGGTTTGGCCTTTATCAAATTTGCGAATCTGGCGAAGTGCCTCTTTTTCAAGTTGAACTGTTTTTTCCTGGGATAAAAAGCCTTTTTTAACCAACAGGGCCAATTTACGGCTTTCTAAGGCGTGTGGAATACGTAGTGCGGTATAATATTCAAGTTTGCCATTTTTTCCCGGCATAAAAAAATTGCGTCGATTATCTTTGAAGGCGCGAATCAGAGGGGATGTGGTATCGATGCTGGCAATGTTATAACCAAGAAAATCGTTGATATGGTCAATTTTACCAAATCCGAGCAGATGCAAGCGTGTATGCTCCGGGATCTGTTCTCGAATGGCCTGTAGTGCGATATGAACCGATTTTACAGAGAGAGGAACAAGGCCACCGATTGCTAAATAGTTATAGCCCATGCGTGTCAGTGATCGGGCCGCTTCGCCCATACTGCCGGGAGACCAGCCCTGGACGACGCCCAATGGTGTGAAGTTACGAGGCATGGTTGTGGTGGCATGTTTGAGAAATGCGTTGGCATTTTCCAGTGTGATATCAAATCTTTCTTTGGCCACTTCATGCTCTTTTGGATCAGAGAGTGGCGTCATACCGGTTAGCTCTCTTTGGAACTGAAAAATGATATGATCGACTGAGCATCCATGGGAGAAGCCGCCATCTTGATAAAATTCAAGAATTTCTTCTGGGGTGTATGGGGGGATTTTTCTATCGCTGTAGCTAAAAGCGCCGCAATCGCCAAAGATATCCAGGTGGTCGTATTGTGGTGCGTTTAAACGGAAAAAGGCTCTTGCGCCGACTCTTCTGAACCGCATTGCTTGTGACTGTGTATATTTACCAGAGAATTTATGGTCGCCAACGATACCGCGTGATACCAGAAGGCCATCGTAGGGCGGGGGTTGAAAAACCTCATGGGGAAAATGGTCGTCCCAGTAGGGTTGTCTATCCGCTTGATATCTATCTTCTAGAAAATTATATTTTGGATCAACATAGTCAAGACTATCTGCATAAAAGAACTTCACATTTTTTTCCTTGTAACGCTTTTTTGTCTAGACCGGAAAGATACTCTGTCAATGGATCGCTGTGGTGTGCTTTGAGTTTCACTCCACAAAAAGATCACGATTTATTGCAGAAATCTTTCTTGATCATGCGGAATAATTTTGCAAAACGACTCTGTTCGCAAGCAATATGCCGTTTATCTCTGAGTATTCTTAAGGCAACGCCAGATCGTCCTTCGGCTTCATCCCAGATTTCATAAATGAGTTGTTGGATATGTTGATCAGAAACTTTTTTACGATTTAATTGAGCAGGGTATGGTAGAGAAGAGAGGCTTTGACGAACCGCCATGGCATGGGTATCGAGATCCATTTTAGATTCAGAGTGTGGTAAAATATGTTCAATAAAATGTCGCATTGCACGTGCAGCAAAATCACTTTTTGTTCCTGGATTTGGGCTTTCGGGGCCATCGAAACGCGCATCATAGGGCATAATTTGTGAACGGAGGCTGGCAGGGACAGTCTTTACTTTGGTGGGGCCAAAGATACGTAATTGCATCCGCTGCGACTCTGGAAGCATCAGAAGGTCTTTTTGTACCATTGAAAAATAGACGCTTGGAAGCGCCATACAGACAATTGCATGAGGAAAACCGTTAATAAGTTTTGCAAGAGGGGAGGGTTGTTTTAAGGCGACGCCCAACGCTTCCCACCATTGAGATGGATGAATGCGCTGGTGAAATTTTGTCATCACCGCGTCGGGTGACTGTCCTGAGATGGTTAATGAATAGGCAGGAATTGAACGAGTTACAGGGAAAACACCCAGGCCCGCCGAGATGATAAAATAGCCTGTGGCTTTTTTTGCGGCCGTGCTTGCTTCTTTGAACGAGCGTCCACAGTACAGTTGTGATGCGGGCAGAAGCGCTGTTTTTGTTTCGGATAACGCCGTTGACACCGTGCGGCCCCACATTTCTGCGACCAATTTATAATCGTTATTTGCAAGGGAGCGTGCCTGCAATTCTTTACATGGTTTTGCGCGTTTTCGGTTGGAGCAGGTGGTGATTACAAACAGTTTCATTGTTTCAAAATGTAAAAGTGTTTTGGAGTGACTTTTATAGCAAAACACCTCTGAGGCGTCCAGTGAAGTGGCTATAATTTATCCGGACACATAAATTTAAATATTTTTAACCAAAGCAAAAACGTTTTCCCTTAGAGAATCTTGATCAAGACGCCCAGGATGGCAATGCTTGCAGCAAACATACCGCCAATTCGTGTAAGGATGCGCATCTCCATCTCTTTTAAATCGCGCCTAAGATCATGTTTGACCGCTTCTAAATCCCGTTTTGTTGCCAGTCGTTCTTCAATGAGTTGGGCTTGTGTTTCCGCCAATGCTTCGGCTTGTTCTTCAGAGAAACCAACCTTCTTGAGTTTTTTG